>CAMDZU010000010.1 GCA_945910715.1 uncultured Clostridia bacterium | reverse complement strand
GCAAGCGCCTCGATACCCGTCTTGTTTGGCATTGTGATGTCCATGATTACAAGGTCGGGGTTTTCTGCGTCAAAGACCTGGCAGGCAATTTCGCCGTCTGCGGCTTCAAGAATGTTCTTGTAGCCGTTCTTGGTCAGCGTGTCCTTGATAAGCATTCTCATGAAAGCTGCGTCGTCAACAAGTAAAATCTTCTTATCCATTTGTATTACTCCTTACCTAATGAATCCATAAATTTTGATTTGACAATTTCGGTAATTCTTACCGCAAAGTTATCGTCAACTACAACAACGTCCCCTCTTGCAATAAGGTTTCCGTTTACTACAACGTCAACAGGTGCGCCTGCCTGACGTTCAAGCTCGATAATTGTTCCCTGGGTAAACTCCAGTATATCCTTTACCTTTCGCTTTGCCGTTCCTATCTCAACGGAAATCTGGAGCGGAACGCCCATAAGCAGCTGCAAGTTATCCTTTTGCTCGCCCGAAAGATTTACGCTCTGGCTTTCAAAAGGGCGAAGCTGTGCATTCTGCACGTTTATGGGCTGTGGCTGAGGATAGCCGTAGGCGTAAGGGTTAGGCTGCGGATAACCGTAACCATAGGGCGGCTGAGGGTATCCGTACATGGGCTGTTCGGGCATTGGCTGCTGCATCTGCGGCATCTGGGGCATTGGCTGTTGAGGCATCTGCGGCATTTGCTGTTGAGGCATCTGCGGCATTGGCTGCTGCATTTGCGGCATCTGGGGCATTGGCGCCGGCTGCTGGGGCATCTGGGGTATTGGCTGAGGCGCTGCGGGAGCAGGCTGAGCCGTTTCCTGTACGGGCTGAGGAGCAGGCTCCTCGTCCTGTGGGTTAAGCATTTTATCAGCAATGGTTCTCGCAAGGTCAAGGCTGAGTACGGAAACGAATTCCGACTTGATTACGCCGTCGATTGTGATGTCAAAGGTGATTGAAACAACCATCTCGTCGGGGTCGTAATCCTGTATGCTTGCAAGATCCACCTGTTCCATTATATACGGAGTGGGTGTGGAAATATCAACGGAAAATCCGAGAAAATCTGAAAGGGCGGTTGCGCTTGCGCCCATCATCTGATTCATTACTTCCGAAACGGCGCTTATATTAAGCTCGTCGAACTCGAAATCGGGAGTTACCACAAGGGGCTGTCCCATAAGCTGATTCAGAATAAGCTGAACGTCCGACTGCTTCAATACCATAAGGTTTGAGCCCTGAAGCCCCTTTACATATACGATTTTGACGCAAACGGCAGGCTCAAGCCTGTTGTAGTTCATCTGTCCGCAGGCGATTACATCCACTCTTGGAGTGGTGATCCACACCTTGGCGTTAAGCAGCTCGGAAACGGCTGTTGCGGCGCTTCCCATACTGATATTCAGAATTTCTCCGATTGCGTCCTTCTGCATTTCGGTAAATTCAGTATTTGCCATTTATTGACCATTCCTTTCGGAGAAATTTATGTTTCTGTCCTGAAAACGTGCTCGATTTTGACGGCTTTCTTGTGGTTATAGGTGCCAAGCTTTCCGTCAAACCAGGTTTTCCCGCCAACCTGCAGCGATATATTTCCGTCGATAGGCTTTCCAAGGGGGATTATATCTCCCACCTGCAGGTTGATTACGTCCGACATATCAAGCTGTGTTTCGCTGAGAATTGCCGTAATGTCCAGCACAGACGTGTTCAGCGCTCTCATAATGCTTTCCTTGCGTTCCGCTTCCTTATTGCTGTCGGAGCGCCTGCTGCCCCTTGTGGTTTTATGGACGAATTTCGCCATTATTTCATCAAGGTCCAGCGCCGACATTACAACGGTTACGATGGATTTTGTATCGCTGATTGTCACCTCAAGAGCCACGATAATCATTGTGTCGTCATAGCCCACCGACGATATTACTCTTGAGTTGGTTTCAATATTTATAAGCTGGGGAGCAAGGCTGACATAGGTTTCCCACGGCTCACGGAGCAGTCCTGCCATGTGGTTCATTATGTTGTCCATAATGCTGACCTCGATTTCGGTGAAATCACGGTCGGCGTCCTTATACTCTCCCTTGCCGCCAAGCAGACGGTCTATCATTGTATATGTAAGCGAGTTAGACAGCTGGAGGATTGTGGTACATTCCTCAATATCGTCGTCGTGTATGCCCAGATCCACCATACCCATCATAACGTAATCGGGGAGAGCGTTGTTGAACTCGAAGTACCGCTGTTCCTCGATTGAGCTTAAGCTTACCTTGCAGTAAAGCCGCAGAAGTCCCGTAAGATATGATGAAAGCAAGCGTGCATAGTTGTCGAAAATGCTGTCCAGTATCTTGATTCGTTCTTTGGTAAACTTTTTCGGAGAACGGAAGTCATATTCCTTGACTTCTTCCTCCTCCTCGGCAGAGGTGGATATTATTCCGCCTGAAAGTGCGCTGCTAAGCATTGCGTCAATTTGTTCCTGTGTCAGCGTTTCTGCCATAAGCATCGCCCCTTTCCTTAAATCAGATTATCAAGCCTCGTCTGTATCCGCAGAGGCTGTGTCGGAAGCGGCTGTCACGTCCGCTCCGATTATATTGCCCTCGTCGTCCACCTCGTGGAGCGCCGATTCGGGAATTTCTGTAATTATGCCTGCCGACGGACCGGAGTAGTCGTTCTTTCCGCTGTCGCCCGTTACGCTGCCGGTACCGTATTTGTCCTCAAGTCCCGAAACAATCTGCTGAACGGTGTCGTCGGTATTGACCGTACCTGCAGGCTGGTTTGTTGAAGCGTCAACAATACCCTCGCTGATGCCGTAGTCGTATTTCAGTATATCCTGAATAATGTTGGTGTCCTTAAGCGCCACGTCGTTGCGCACGATAATAAGCTCAACACGGCGGTTCTTCGCAAGATCCTCCTCGGTATCGCCAAGGGCAATGGGGGAATAAGGACCGTGTCCCTCCGCAACGAACTTTTCGCTTTCGGTTACACGTCTGAAGTCAAGGTACTTGATAACGCTGCAGGCTCTCGCCGACGAAAGATCCCAGTCGTTTACAAGGGAATAGCCCTTTGCGGTGTGACCCTGAACGAGAACGTTCTTGATATATTCGTCAATTGCCTTTATACCCGGAGTAAACAGGTTAAGCGCCTCTTTGCCGCTGGGAAGCAGCACGGCGCTGTCCCCCTCGAACATAATTGAGTTGCTGAAGCGAATATGGATTCGGGAGGATGAGGTCTGCTCAACCGACACGGAGTTTTCAAGTCCGCTGGATTCGGCGGTTGCGGCAAACCACGCATACAGCTCGTCAAAGTTGCTGGGAAGACCAAGATTGTCCTCCTTGGAATTTTCCTGAGTGCCCTCGCCCGAGTTGGAGGGGACTTCGCTGTTGCCCTCCTCGTCCGTTTCGGAGTTGGTCTGCTCGTTTTCCTCGGTGACAAAAGGATTTATGTAAGTACCTGTGGTATTGAACGCCTGAAAGATATATTGCCATTTGGTTTCATCGGGAGTTGATGAAGCGTACAGCAGAACGAAGAAACACAGCAGCAGGGTAACCATGTCCGAATAGGTGGCCATCCATTCGTCAAGACCCTTTTTGCCCTCCTCATTCTTTTTTCGTGCCATAGGAAATCTCCCTTCTTATAATTATAGCATAAAAATATCAAAGTTGCAATGAAATTTGATAATTTATACAGATATTTTCTGAAAATGTACGGGAGTTACTCCTCCGCTTTTGCAGCCTCCTTTGGCTTGCCCTGTGATTTCGGAAGCATAAATTCAAGCTTTTCCTGGATAAGACGTGGGTTTGAGCCTGCCGCAATGGACATTACGCCCTCAACGATTATCTGCATACAGAGCACCTCGGAGTCGTTTGCGTTTTTCAGCGCCGTTTCAATAGGTGCAAAAATAACGTTTGCAAACAGCGAGCCGTAGAAGGTGGTGATAAGGGCGGTAGCCATTGCCGTTCCAAGACCGTTCGGGTCGGTGTTCATATTGTTGAGCATGATAACCAGACCAACCAGCGTACCCAGCATACCGAAAGCAGGCGCCATTGAAACGCCCTTTGCAAAGAATTCACGGCCTGCGGCGTGGCGCTCGGCGGTAAAGTCGATAGCGTCCTCTAACATTGTGCGTACCTTGTCGGGGTCGTTGGCGTCAACGATAAGCATAAGGCTCTGCTTCATAAATGGATCAGAGCATTTGTTTGCGCTGTCTTCAAGGGCAAGCAGACCCTTGCTTCTTGCGATTTTTGCATACTCGACTAAATTGTCTATGTATTCTCTCGGATTGTGCTTAGGGGGCAGAATTGCGATTTTAAGCAGCTTCGGCACTGACTTGAGGGTCGAAAGGGGGAACATGGCGATAAGCACGCCGATGGTACCGCCTACGGTAATAGCCAGCGAAGGAATATCGATAAACATATCGATAGAGCCGCCGTTTAAGATACCGAACAGTACAAGTCCGATACAAACAACCCAGCCGATGATTATTGTTATATTCAAGTGGAATCCCTCCCGTTATATGATTAAGCCGCAATCCGTTACAGCTCGTTTTCGGATTTTTTTAGTCTTAATGAGCGGTGGCTCATTCGGTTGAAGTCGATTACCTTATCCATTATCTCTTCCATGGACTCGGTTACGATATAGGTGTGCCCGTTGTTCATTGTGATAACCGTGTCGGGAGTTTCCGACACGGTTTCAATGAGCTCCTCGTTAATCATCAGCGGACGTCCGCCAAGCTTTGTGAGTACAATCATTTCAGTTTACCACTTATCTCTTAAGATTTACCAGTTCCTCCAGCATTGTATCCGAAACGGTGATAATTCTGGAGTTGGCCTGGAAGCCTCTCTGTGTAATAATCATATCCGACATTTCCTGTGACAAGTCAACATTGGACATTTCAAGAGCACCCGATACAACCTCGCCTGCGCCGTCCTGACCTGCGATTTTCACGTTGGGCTCGCCCGAAGCAAGGGATTCCTGCCAGTAGGAGGTGCCCACCTGATTAAGACCGATTGGGTTTTCAAAGGTTACAATGTCGATTCTTGCCATTGCGAAAATTCCGTGAACGGGGTGAACGCCGTAAACAGTACCGTCGCTGTCGATATAAACCTCGGAAAGGTCGCTGACGTCCTGGGCTGCGGAAAAGCGTCCGTCCTCCAGCTTGACTGTGCTGAGGGAGTTGGCAATATCCGCAAAGAAGCTGTCCTGACCGCCTGTAAGACCTGTCCTGAGGGTTTTGCCGTCAAGAACCGAGGCGTAATTGAAGCCGTCTACTGCGCCCTCGTCCTCGTTTCCGTCTGCGTCGTAAGCCATTACGTTGAGCATTTTGTTGGCGTTTCCGCCTGTCCATTCGCCTGCGTCGTCCTGAACCATACCTGCCGCCTTGTTGATAGCGTTCTGCAGATCCTCAAGATTAAAGGTGATGGGGTTTTCGTCCTCGTCAACACCCGACGGAACTGTAATTGTAAGCACGTCGTTGGTCCACTTTGCCGACGGAGCGGTAATGGAGGAGGAGGACTTTATGTTGATTTCATAAGCGTTTGCAAATTCGCCTGCTCTTGCCGCCGTAAAGCCAAGATTAAAGGTAGTATCCGCTTCGGGGTCGGAGAAGGTGATATAGTTTGAAGCGTTTATGGGGTCGATATTTGTGGGAATGTCGTCCATTTCAATGTGAATGGGGAGCACGTCATCGCTTAAGTCAATACCGCCTGCACGGATTGCTTCGTTGACTGCCGCCTCGAACTGGTCCGTTGACTCAAAAGTCTGACTTAAGTCCATTGTTACCTGCAGGTTTGAGCCTGACATTGTTGCAAAGGGGCTTGTGCCGTCAAGGATTGTAAGGCTGATATTTCCCTCGGGGCCGTAGCCGTTGGCGGAAATTGTTACCTCGTAGCCGTTGATAAGCTTTGTGCAGCTTGCAACGTTGTTGTCAACGCTGGGGACTACAAGGCTGATACGCTGTGAGGAGGCGGGAGCGTTCTGCGGATCGCCCATTACGCCGAGAACGATATAGCCGTTGGGGTCGCTTAAGTTGCCGTAGTTGTCAACGGAGAAAACGCCCGCTCTGGAATAGTAGATGTTGCCTGCGTCGTCCATTACCTGGAAAAAGCCCTCGCCCTGAATTGCGCAGTCGTAAACGCTGTCGGAATATGTAAAGCCCGACTGGGTCATCATCTGGTTGATAGTGCCCACAGAAGCGCCGTAGCCGACCTGAGTGGGGTTCTTGCCGCCTGTGGTTGCAGAGCCTGAGGAGGCGTTGGACTTGGTCTGATAGTAGATGTCCTTGAAGGTAACCGTGCTGGTTTTATATCCTGTTGTATTTACGTTTGCAATGTTGTTGCCGATAACGTCCATACGCTGTGTATGTGTTTTCATTCCGGAAACGCCGGAGTAAAGTGACTTCATCATAGCTGATAAATCCTTTCTTCCTTCAACCGTGCCGCCCGTCAATCGGTCGGGGCAGCCAATGTTTCCTTTCGGTCCGACATTATATTATAACGGTTGAATCGATGTTTGTGAAGATGTTGCCCTTCATATCCTCCTGGGACATGGTGGTAACAACCTTGTTGTTTTTTACGCTTACGAGAAAAGCCGTTGAGTCAACAAGAATAAGGCTGTCCGTACTGCCCTTTTCCGCCGCAATTTCAATGCCCCTGTTGAGCCGCTCAAGCATATTGTTTTCCTCAATGCTTATGTTTCTGCTCTCGATTCGCTTGATTGCGTGATTGGAAAACTGCACTCCCTTACCCGAATTAAGCTGGCTTTTCAGCTCGTCGGCAAAGGTCCTGCCCTCTGAATTTACCGCAGGCTTGTTATCCGCAGGGGAAGTATTCCCTATGCCTGCTCCTGTTGTAACGCTAATCTGACCGCGTGCTTTGAGATAATCGCTTAAAAGCATTAAATCACCGCCTTTGTTCAGCTGAACAATTTTATCAGATCTTCCTTTTCGTCCGTTACGTCCGCAATATCCGTCTTGTCCGTTTCGTCTGCTGCGGGAAGGGGAGTATTGTCGGGATTGCTCTCGTCTGATTGCAGTGTTTCGGTAACGTCCGTGTTATCCGTCTTGTTTTCTACGGGGTCTGCTTCCGTGCCCTCGGTTTTGTTTGTCTGCTCGGCAGCCTCTGTTTCCTCCGCTTTCGCCGTTTCTGAAACGCTGTCTGCCGCAGCTGTTGCTGCTGTCGTATTTTCGTTTTGTACCCTTACAACGTCCGCAATGCTGTAAGATAATCCGTTTACAATTACGCTGAACTGTCCGTCCTGAACCTCGATTGAATCAACAACGCCCTGTTCAAGCACCGTCGCCCCCGATGAATTTCTTGCGGAAATGGTAACCCGCTTTCCGATAAGGCTTGTTGCGTAAGCGCCGTCTGAGCCGATATTTGATGTTCCCGTGTAGCTCTGTGAGTCGGAAACAATTTTCACAACGCTCTTTAATGCGTAATCTCTGCCGTTTACCGTAACGGTAAAGGAATCGCCGCTCATATTCACGTTGGAAACAACGCCCGAGATTGTGCCGCCTGTTGTGCCCGTTCCTGCTGAAACGATTACGGTTTTTCCCACAAGGGAGGAAGCGTAGTTTGCATTGGAATAATAAAGAGCATCCTGCTGGGATCTCATGCTTGTAAAGGTCGCCATCTGACTGATAAATTCAGTGTTGGACGTTGGCTCAAGAGGGTCCTGATTGGTCATTTCCGAAAGAAGCAGGGTGTAGAAATCCTCAACGGACAAATCGCCGTTCTGCTTGTCGGAAAAGTATTTTGCGTATTTGATGTGATTCTCCTGAATACTTCCTATGCTGTCAACTGCCATGGATACTCCTTTCTTACATACTCATCAGCAGGTCTGCAAAGCTTATTTCAGGCTGGTCGCCCTCGTTTTCCTGCTCCTGTCTGACGTATGGATTTTTGCTGCTGCCGTTGTAATTTTCACGGTACAGCGAATTCTGCTGGGGTTCATAAACTACCTGATACTTTTCAAGGTCAATTCCGTTTTCCTTGAGATTTGCCGCAAGGGACTGTCCTCGCTGTGCAAGAATTTCCTGGGTCATACGGTTTTCCGCCGTAATTTCCACCGTAACCTTTCCTGCGTTTGCCACAAGCTTTACCGCAATTCTGCCTAAGGATTCGGGGTTAAGGGTCATTGTGAAGGTGGATTCACCGCTTTCCGCCGTTTCAAGCTGCGCCGCAATTGCTTTTGCAACCTGCATTGTGGGGGAAGCCTGTCTTGCCTCGGGCTGTGGGATTTCCGTCTGCGCTCCCTGTATTTCCGTATGCTGTAAGGGTTGGGGCGCTATGGGCGTTGACCTTTCCTCACGGGTTTCCTGCTGTTTGCCTGTGATGTGTGCGATAAGGCTGTCGATTTCGGTTGATTTCTCCGTTTCGGGTCGTACAAAGGACGTAAAAATTTCGGTATGTACCGTCTTTTCCTCAAAGCCTGCGCTTTCAAGTCCAAGCTCGTTTTTAGCAAACTCCATAAGCTTGTCGAAAAGCTCCTCCGCCGTACTTGTTACCTTTTCGGTGTTGGTCGGCGTTGGCATTTCCTGCGGAATAAGGTCCGCAAGCTCGTTAAGCTCAGCCGTTTCGGCCTGTGGGAGCTCGTTCTGTACGGGTAGCGTTTCCGCCTTTTCCTCCGTTGTAACGGGGATTTGAGGCAATTCATCGGTTAAACGTATTTCCTCCCTGACCTGCGGTATTTCCTCTCCGAAAAGCATTGCAAGCTCGTCGGTCGGCTTTACGCTGTCGCTCGGAACGCTTCGCATTGTCTGTACCGCTTCTGTAACGTCAACTGCCGTTTCTTCTGTGCTTTCGTCAGTCATTGGAACAGTTTCCTCTGCCTTTGGCTGATTCAGAAGCTGCTCTGCCGCCGTCATAAGCAGCGTCATTACGCTTTCGTCCTCGTTCCTGCCCTCGTTCTTGTTCTTGCCGTTTTTCAGCATTTCAAGAAGCTTGAGCAGTATTTCCTCAATGCTGTCCTCGTCGGTAAGTCCGCTTTTGATTTCGCCAAGCTTTTCCTTAATGAAATTGGTTATTTCCTTAACGATGTCGCTTTCGGCATTTTCGGCGGGAGCTGTCTGAGGAGTCTGAACGTCCGATTCCTGTACGGGATTTGTATCGGTGTTTATTTCCTGCCGCAAAACCTTTGAAAATACGCCCGTGTCACTGACCTCGGCTGTCTGAACGCCCATACCGCTGAAATCAACTGTACTTGCTGCGTTTACAACCATTTTTTCGCACCTCCTTCTTATTATAATATATATTAAACTCCTTGCGGAAGTTTAAGCGTGAAAGAGAGCGTATTGTTTCGCTGTTTGCATATATGGGCATAGTAAGCCCATATATTCTATTATATTATACACAAAAGCAAAGGAAAAGTCAATGTAAAATCTGTTATTTTTTATGAATAAACTGTACAAAAAAACACCGTGATTTTTTCACGGTGTTAAATATTTACTTATATCCGTTTCAGTCGTCAAACCGTCCCGTATATGCAGTGCTTCTTTTTGCCGCCACTTCTTCACGCATTTCCTCCAGCGAATAGCGGAAAAAATCAAGCCGCACAAGGCAGTAGATAAGGTGAAACACAGTCATTGTCACCGCCGCCGTCATAACAAGAAACCGCAGGTTGAGAATGGGTATTCCCAAGTCCCAGCCGTAAAGCAGAAAGGAATAAACCGTCTGTCCCGAAATGAACAGGGGGATAATTATATTCCACGCAAGGAAGGGCTTGCCTGCCTTTTTTATGCTTTTAAACCAGAATATGAACAGGGGAAACCACGCAAGGGAGAAAACAAGCTCGGTGTATTCCGAGGGAATGGTGTATCTGAACAGCTTATCCACAAAAAGTACGTTCCACAGAATGGAAATGAATGAGATAAGGTTGATTATAAACAGGGCAGGGAGCAGCCGTTTTGTTGACCACGCCAGCCACACTGTCTTTTTTTCACGGAAGTGGGTGTATTCGTATGTTTTCTGATTGAAATACACAAAGTAGGTAAGCCTTTCATCAAGCTTACGGAGATTTTTAAAGGGCATAATTCCACCTATTTCACATTATTTTTCCGCCAGTCGGAGTTGGTGACAAATTCGTCGATAAACAGCTCCTCCTCCTTCTGTACCGCCATTCTGTATTCCTCAAGCTGGCTTTCCTCAAGGTTTTCCAGCTTGCTTACTTCCTTTGTTGCGGCAACCACGTTGTTAAGCTGAGCCTCAATTTCACGCTCCTTTAGCATTATCCTGTGCCTGTGCTGATGGACGTCCGCCTGCAATGTCATAATGTGCCGCTTCTGTATTGAAATTTCGTTGGGGTAAGTGCCCTCCGCATAAATACGGCGCAGCTTTTCCTCGGCGGCGGCAAGGCTTTTCAGTATTTCCTCCAGCTCATCCTCCAATGTACGCAGCTCGCTCCGCATTGCGGCAAGGGTGGATTTTTCCCCGTCAAGAACCTGTTCACGGTAATGCTTTAACGATTCAAGGGTAAATTCAAACTTTTTCAATCAATCATGACCTTTCCGTTACTTAACCGCTTCTTCCAGCAGCCTTATTGTTTCTTCCATGGTGAAGGCTTCGTCCGTTTTCTGCGTAAGGAAATTGTTTATGCCGTCAATTTTCCTTACCGCCTCGTCAAGGGCAGGATTTGTTCCCGGCTTGTATGCGCCTATTGAAATAAGGTCGGCGTTTTTGGTGTAAAGAGCAAGCAGGTTTCTGAGCTTTCCTGCGGCGTCCTTATGCTCCTTTGAGCAGATTGTGGACATAAGACGGGAAACGCTTGGAAGAATGTCAATAGCGGGATAATGATTCTGTGCGGCGATTTTTCTTGACAGGATAATATGTCCGTCAATGATTCCTCGTACCGTATCTGAAATAGGCTCGTTGGTGTCGTCGCCCTCAACAAGCACGGCGTAAATACCCGTAATCGAGCCTTGCTCAAAGCAGCCTGCACGCTCCAGCAGCTTAGGCATCTGGGAATAGATTGAGGGGGTGTAGCCTCTTGCAATAGGGGGCTCGCCGATTGCAAGACCTATTTCACGCTGCGCCATTGCGAAACGGGTAAGATTGTCCATCATCAGCAGCACATCCTTGCCCTGCTGCATATAATATTCGGCGATTGCCGTTGCGGTAAGGGGGCATTTGTTTCTCATCATGGCAGACTGGTCGGAGGTTGCAACCACCACAACCGACCTTGCCATACCCTCCTCGCCTAAATCGTTTTCAATAAACTCACGGACCTCACGTCCACGCTCGCCCACAAGGGCGATAACGTTCAGATCCGCCTTTACCTTTCGTGCGATCATGCCCATAAGGGTGGATTTGCCCACGCCCGAGCCTGCGAAAATACCGATACGCTGACCCTTTCCAAGGGTAAGCAGACCGTCTATTGCCTTTACTCCAAGCTCGATTGGCTCCTTTATTTTTGGCCTTGTAAGGGGGTTTACGGGGATTCCCGAAATGGGCACTGCGTCGGTGTATTCGAGGGGAGCGCCGCCGTCAAGGGGATTGCCTATTGCGTCGATAATACGTCCCATAAGGGCTTCGCCTGTTTTTACCATAAGCTTTTCGCCCGTATTGTCAACAATACTGCCGGGGCCTACTCCCTCAAGGTCGGTATAGGGCATAAGCAGCACCTTGTCCTCCTGAAAGCCCACTACCTCCGCAAAAATAAAGTCCTGCATATCCTTTGTGTAAATGCGGCATACGTCGCCGATATTGCAGGACGGACCTGTGGATTCAATGGTCATTCCTATGATTTTTTCAATTTTACCCATGTGGCGATAGGACTCAAAGCCTTTCAGCTCGCTCCTGAAGCCTATTAAATCCATATTCTGACCTCGTGCTTATTCTTCGTTGTTTTCAAGCTTGCCCATCATTTTTGAGAGGAGTGGGTTGGTTGCCTTTCGGGGGCGCTTTGTGGATTTGCTTTCCTCGGCAGGCTTTGGTGCTTTCGGCTTTTTCTCCTGTTTTTTCGGAGCAGCTTCCTCTTCCACCGCATATTCAGCCACAATTTCAGGCTCTGCAAATTCTTCTGCGGCTTCTGCAATTTCCGCCTCCTCCTGCTGGGTTTCGCTCATTTCGTCAAGGGGAGGGGCAATTTCGGGAATATCCTCATCAGCCCTTTCGGGAATAACGTCGGTTTGCTCCCGGGCAATAACGGGCGCAGGCTCTTCAACAGCCTCGGCGGCTGCTTTCGGGGGATTGCTGTCGGGCTTGTCACGGTATTTTCCCTTGCCAAGCTCCCCTATCATTTTAAGCTGGGTAGGGATTCCTGCGTCGGTAATTTCCTTGCCGTTGTCGATAATCAGCGTGCCCGAGGGTGCGTCCTTGAGCACCTCGAATTCAACGTGCTGATTGTCCTTGAAGCAGGAGCGGAGCACCTCAAGGCTTGTGCCTGCTTCCTCGCTTATATCAAGGGCGGAAAGGGTTATTCTCACGTTTTCGCTGTTCAGGAATTCCTTTGCCGCCTGTTTCAGCATTTTCTGCAAAACAGCCTTGTCCTTTTGTTTAAGGCTGTCCAGAGTTATTTTCTGTGCAATGTCGAAAATGGTTTCAAAAATCTGCCGCTCGTAGCTTTTGAAGTAGGCTTCCTTTTCCTTTTCAAAGGCTTCAAGGGCGGCTTTAAGTTCAATAAGAGTGTCCTTGCACTTGGCAAGTCCCTTTAAATAGCCCTCTTCACGGCCTACCTTTTCGCCCTCTGCGTAGCCCTGCTCAAAGCCCTCGCTGTGACCCTCTGCGCCTGCGTTTTCACGAATTACCTTTGCTTCAAGCTCGGCGTCTGCGTGCATTTTTTCGCAGGACTTCTTTACCTCCAGCACAAG
>CAMDZU010000009.1 GCA_945910715.1 uncultured Clostridia bacterium | reverse complement strand
AAGTCACACCAACGTTTTTAATGAGAGTAGTACACGGACTGCGCCTTTCACAAGCATAATCCTTCTTAGAAAAGTGCCGACAAGCACTACACCCCTTGAAACTCGCTTTGCGAGTTTCACAAAGCCACTCGCGGCGCGTGAGCGAGTGCATTTCTTTTCCCTTTTCTTTGTGCAGGCAAAGAAAAGGGCGAGGGGTTGCGGCAACCTTATAATCAGATACAAGACTATCAAGGGGGCGAGTAGCCCCCTCTGAACCAACTTAAAAAATTATAACCAACATAAAACAAAATCAGGGGGCGAGTAGCCCCCTCCGCACCAACATATAAAACCAAACAAACACAAAAACAGGGGTCAAAGGGGGCAAAGCCCCCAATCCCCACAACGAGGGGAAAACCAATGGGGGCGAGCAGCCCCTTTTTATTCTTTTTCCGCTATTGCAAAAACCACGCTTTTCTGCTATAATGTATATTATATATAGTAAAGTGGGCTTTTGTGCCTAACCGATACTATCGGCGATAATCTCCGCCCCGTTGCCGCAGGCTATTTCGGAGCAATGCTCGGAAAGCGCCGCCGCAGAAAGGCGGTCGGAATACACATTGCCGTATTCACGCATAACAGCCTCCAGCCTTGCCGTATTACTTTCGGCCTCCACGGTGAGCCAGTATGAGCCGCCGTCGCCGTAAACGGAGGAGCTGAAACAAATTCCATTCCGCTCCTTTAAGCTGCACAGACTGCGGCAAAGTCCCCCAAGACTTTCCACCCCGTCAACAAGGCAGATAAGCAGAGGACAGACCTTTTCGGCGGCTTTGCTCCGCTTTGGCTTTGAGGGCTTTTCCTCCTCTTCAAGGCTAGAAATGTAAAGCATACACCCTCCGTCGCTGCGGGGAAAGGCTTCGATAAACAAGCGGTCTGCGTTGGCGTCAAAGAAAATGTCGCTTTCAAGGCTTACCGCCTTCAGCACCTCCCCAAGCAGCCTTCCGGTGTCGGGGCTTTTCCGTGAAAGGTTTTCGTAACACAGGTCGTATTCCTTCATATCGCCTCCCGAAAGGGTTATTTTAACGGTGCTGTTTGACAGCACGTCAATTTTCATTCAAAGCACCTCCTTATTTGCAGAAAGGTTATTATATGTCCGAAACTCAGGTTTTAACCGTTGATACAGACGTTAAAAAACGTAAGCCCAAAGGCTTTTACAGGGAAAAAATGCCTCCGAAAAAGCCAAAACAGATTTATATGGATCAGCTTATCTGCTTTGCCGCACTTACCGCAATGGCGGTGTGGAAAAGCGGCGTAAGAGCAATTATTATAGTAGCGGTTTCAATCGCCTTCTGTATGCTCTCCGATTATATCTGCTGCAGGCTGAGCCGCAAGACCTACAACCCCAAGGATTTATCCACCTTTGCCACAGGCTTCTGCATTGCGCTGATGATGCCTGCAAGCATTGACTACGGGCTTGTTGTTTTCGGAGCGGCGCTGGCAATGGGCGTCAAGCACATTTTCGGCGGCAAGGACAACTACATTTTCAATCCTGCCTGCGTTTCCCTTGCATTCCTTGTAATCTGCTATCCCGAAAAAATGCTCCTTTATCCAAAGGCAGGAGCGGAGCTTGAATTATGGGGCACGGTAACTGCGCCTCTTTCCTCGGGACTTGAAAGCTTCCTTATGAAAATGGGCACCGCCCAGACTCTTTCCACAACAGACGTACTTCTGGGCAACTTTTTGGGTCCCATCGGCACAACCCATGTTCTGGTGCTGACGGTATGCAGCTTAGTGCTCCTTTGCAGACGGTCATTGTCCCTTTCCGTAACCCTTTCGGGACTTGCCGCCTTTGCCGCAGGGTCATTGTTTTTCCCCCTCTATGAGAATATCAGCAACGCAATTATTGTGGAGCTTATCAGCGGCTATCTGCTTTTCGGCTTCATTTTCCTTGCAAGCGACCCTCAGACTATACCCAAAACTGTTTTCGGCAGACTGCTTTACGGCACGCTGATAGGCGTCCTTGCGGTGGTATTCAGACATTTCGGTAAGGTTGAGGCAGGCTTTGTTTTCGTATTGCTCCTTGCAAACGCAATTTCCGTCCATATCGACCGATTTGCCGAGGGAATTATTCAAAACGCTAAAAAGGCTTTCCGCTTTGTAAAATCCCATATAGGCACCTTTGAAAAGGTAAAGGACGACGCACAGTCGGGCAAAACTCCCAAGCTTACGGACACTATGGAAATTATTGTACCGCCGACTAATTATAATATGCCGCCCATTGACAACAAGGTTACCAAGATAAACCGCAGAAAATGGGGCTTTACGGGGAAAAGCGAGGAAAAACCCCGAAAGAAAAAGCCTGAGCAGAAAAGCTTTATGACCTCTCTCCGCGAGGAGGTTTTCCACGAAAAGCACGAGAAAAGCCGTGACGCCGTAAGTATGGAAACCAGGCTTGCGGAAAGCTACCATATAAAGCAGCCACGAAAAACAAACGATAAAAAGAAGAAGAAAAAAGGATAATACCATGTCAAAAAAACAAGCCAGCCTTTCGGACGGTCTTATAAAACAGAATATCGTGCTGATGAGCGGCGCGCTTATCGCCCCGGTTATTGCCGCTGCAACCAACTTTGAAAAGGCGGCGATTATCTGTATGATTTTCTCGGCGGTCACCTTTGTGACAGTGCTTATCTGCCGCTTTATACCGAGAAAAATCGTCTATACCGTGAGAATTATCATTTACGCTCTGGTAGCGTCAATTGTGTATATGCCCGTCTTTGCCTTTCTGAATTACTATTATCAGCTGCAAATCGACTGGGCAGGAGTTTATATCCCCATTTTAGTTGCAAACCCCCTTATTCTCTCCAAAACGGAAAGCCGCTTTTACCTAAGACCGATCCGCCCTATGATAGCCGACGTAATAATGTACATACTGGGCTTTGATTTTGCCTGCATGATTGTGGGCAGCATAAGAGATTTGCTTATTAACGGCGCAATAGGCAATACTGTAATTAAAATGCCCTTTGACGTGCCTGCCCTTGAAACCGCTTTCGGCGGATATATTCTTGTAGGCGTGCTGGCAGGCCTTTGCAGGGCGCTTTACAACGCAAGAAAGAACCGCCGTGGGGGCAATATCGCCGACCCCGCTAAAATAGAGAAAATAAACGGCGAATAACAAAGAAAGGATACGCTATGAATCCATATTTAAAGCAGAGATGCGCCTGCTGCAAGGGATATTTTGCAGGAGATGAGGACATTGTCACCTGCCCCGACTGCGGCGCTCCCGTTCACAGGATATGCTGGGAAAAGTTAGGGCATTGCCCCTACGCCGACAAGCACGGCACAGGCTTTGAGTGGAAGCCCGAAATCCCCAAGCAGAAAACCGACACTCCCCCCTATTTCCCTCCCGACCCCGAATACAAGGGTCCCGACACTGTTTTCACCGACGAGAACCGCACCACCTACGACCGCACAGGTCAGACCCACAGTCAGAATACCGACTTTTTCGGTCAGGAGGAAAACCTTGAACAATGGTTTAAGGAGCAGGAGGACAATTTCTACCGCAACAGCGAAAGCAACACCGAGAAAAAGTTTATGGGCGTAAGCGAAATGGAGCTTAACCGCTTTCTTTGTCCCTATCCCGGAAAAGGGGCTTACACCGCAAATCTCCTCAAAACAATGGCTTTAACGGGAAAGAAAGCCTCCCTCAACGTTTTCGCCCTGTTTCTGACGCCAATATACCAGTTTTACCGCAGAATGTATATTCCCGCAATTCTGCTTACCTTTGCCTATGTGCTGTTCAGTATTCCCCAAATGCTGTTCATTATGGGCACCTATTACGGCTCGGAGGTTGCCTCGGCAATGCTGTCAAATCCCGGCTACCTTGCCCTTAATACTATTTTCTATTATATTTCAATCGCCCTGTCCATTATTATGGGAATTTTCGGTGACAGGCTGTACCTTAACTGGGCGGTGAAAAAAATCAAGTCAATCCGTGAGAATTTCGAGGACGACACAAGCGAGGAATATTACTCGGCTCTTGGCAGAGCAGGAAATCCCGGTATGCGCTTTGCTGTGCTGGGGCTTGCCGTCCTTGCTCTTATTTCCTATATTGTAGTTCAGGTTGTATTTAAACCCTTTATGTAAGAAAGCAGGTGATAATGTGAATATAAGGAGCTTGTTCCACAAATTCTACAACAAATACGGCAACAAGGGCGCAATGCTTGTTATATTCATTTTATGGTTTGCGGTAAACGCCTTTTTCTCCCTGCAAATGACCCTGCCAAGCATTGACCCCAACGAATTCGGCGTTGCCGCAACGGGAGCCTTTTTCTGCGGTGCAAACTGGACGGGAGTAATGTCGGGAACGGAATATTTCTACGGCTATATTCAGGGACTGCTTTACACTCCAATAATGCTGCTGACAAACGACCCCTATGTGCAGTACAAGGCGCTTCTTGTGATGAACTCCCTGCTTGTCAGCTTTGTGCCGCTGCTTGCCTATAATATCGCTTCAAGGCTTGGGGTAAAAAAGCCACGACAGCTTATACTCTGCGCCCTTATCTGCGGCGGCTATGTTACATATTTCGCCCATACCAAGTTTATCTGGAACGAAACGGTTTCAATCGTTCTCCCGTGGCTGCTTATATGGGTGGTAATGAAAGCGGGAGCGGAAAAGCATTACGGCTTCAAGCACATGCTGTCCATACTGGCAGGCTTTCTGTGCGTGGTGTGCTTTGCGGCTCACGAGCGGCTTACAGGCGTTGTTGCGGCGGTAATAATCACAGCCCTTGTCGCAAGAATAGGCTTCAAGCGGAAAAGCGTCTGCTTCAGCAGCTTTTTCCCTGCAATTGCCGCCACCGCCGTCCTTGAAAGAATAACTACATATTTCATACAGCGTCTTGTGTGGCAGACCTCGGGAGCGGAGCTTAAAAACACAGCCGAAAATTTTGCCGAAACCCTTGCCGCAAGCTTTGAGGGGGACGGAATACAGCGCTTTTTCAAGACCCTTGTAGGCCAGCTTTACTACTTCGTTACCTCCACATGGGGCTTCGGCGGTCTTGCTATAGGCATTTTCGTTATTGTTTTCGCCCTTTTCATAAGGAGCAAGGTCAGAAAAACCCCCTGCAAATACAGTACCGACTTTCTTCTGTATGCGGTTTTTTCCGCCCTTACGGTGTTCTTTACCCTGCTTATCGGCACCTTCTACAAGTTTAATTCGGGCTACGGAGAATATCAGGACGCAGCCATTTTCGGCCGTTTCCTTGACGGAGTTATCCCCATTTCTCTCCTTTTCGTGCTGATTTTCTTTTTCGTTTACGATATCGGGCTGCCCCATATTCTTTCGGGTGTGGCGGCGCTGGGTGCTGTGTATCTCCCATTTTTCCTCTTTACCGAGCCTGATATACTTAATGCAGGCAAGGTGCGGCTTTCGCCTATACTTTCACTTTTCCCTTTACGGATAGGAGAAGCTCCTGCCGCTCTTTATACCCACGATACCTTTTGCCTTACAGCCTCGGCGGCATTCTGCGTGCTTGCCCTGCTTATCGTTATTGTAAGCTGCTCAAAGGAATGGAAAAAGTTCCTCTGCGCAGGAGTTTTTGCGGTTATTACCGCCTATTCCACGGTATGCGTTGCCGCAGTTTATCTGCCCCTTTGCAGCGAGGAATCAAGGGTGAAAAACGCTGAAACCATTGCCGTTACGGAATACCTTTACAATCAGGTGGACGCACCGCCGGTTATTGCATACAAAACCGCCCGTCACACCGCAACAATGCTCCAGTATCTCAACCAGAACATTCTTGTGCGCTATACCCTTGATTCGGAGGAAATACCCGAAAACTGCATTATAGTAATGCCCGACAATCAATTGCTGCGCTTCAAGGGAGCGGCTAAGGATATTCCGCTTACGGAGCTTGCACGGGCTGAGGGATATATAATCTACGCTTACGGCGAGCGAGCTCTTGCTTATGCACAGTCACAGGGCATAGGCAAAATCGACAGCCGTGAGCCTATCACATTGCAGACGGACACGTCCGCAGAACAAAAGGAAGGATAAGAAATGCCTGTACTCAGGAAAAAAACAAGGTCTATGAAGCCTGCAAGAACCCTTGCTCTTGGCTTCTTCATAATAATTATGGTGGGAGCGGCCTTGCTCTGGCTGCCTTTCAGCGCAAATTCGGGGCGGTTTTCCAACTTCGTTGACTGCGTTTTCACCGCCGCCTCCGCTACCTGCGTAACGGGAATCACCATTTACGACACCTTTACCTACTGGACCTATTTCGGACAGACGATAATAATGCTGCTTATTCAGGTAGGCGGTCTTGGCTTTGTTACGTTGGTTACCTTTTTCAACATTGCGCTGGGCAAGAAAATCGGTCTTGTAAAGGCAAGCGAGGTAACGGGGGACGTTACCGTAAACGGCATTGAAACCACACGCCGCCTTTTCATACGGATTATCATTTACTCCCTTGTAATCGAAACCGCAGGAGCTTTGCTGCTGTCAATTGACTTTATCCCCAAATTCGGCGGCTACGGCGTGTTTATGGCGATGTTTATGGCGGTTTCCGCTTTCTGCAACGCAGGCTTTGACGTTATGAGCGTCGCACCTGAGGGAATGGCAAGCCTTGTGGACAATCCCCTTGTGCTGCTGACATTGGCTTTGCTTATTTTTATGGGCGGTATCGGCTTTGTGGTATGGGAAAACCTTGCTAACTTGAAGAAAACAAGGAAGCTCCATTTCCACTCAAAGGTAGTGCTCAGCGTATCGGGAATACTTATTGCAGTGGGCTTTGTTGGATATTTCCTTATTGAAAAGCTTAATCCTCACCTTTTCGGAGAGCTGAATTTCGGGGAAAATCTGCTGACCTCTTTATTTGCAAGCATTTCCTCAAGAACGGCAGGCTTTGCGCCAATTCCCCTTCCAACCGCCAACGCATTCGCAAAGGTGTTCACAATGACCCTTATGTTTATCGGCGTAGGCCCCGGCTCAACGGGCGGCGGTATCAAGGTGACAACCTTTGCAATTATGATTGCAACCGCATGGTCGGTTATCAAGAATAAGGAGGATACGGAAATTTTAAAGCACAGAGTTCCCAAGAACATTGTTTACAAGACCCTTACCGTGCTGTTCCTTTCGGCGGCATTTATCGCCTCCTCGTTCATTGTTGTGTATGTGCTTAATCCCCAGCTTGACGCACTGAACATTCTTTTCGAGGTAATGTCCTCCTTCTCCACAACGGGATTTTCCTCGGGAGTTTCCGTGCTGGTTGACCCATTTTCAAAAATAGTGCTGGCGATAACAATGTTTATCGGAAGAATAGGCCCTGTTTCGATTATACTGTCCCTGACAATGAACAAGCCAGACGACAAGGCAAAGGTACTGCCTGCCGCAAATATTATGGTGGGCTGATATGGAAACAGAGAAATTTGCATTATCGGACCTTAGTATAACCGTAAGCGCCGACCACCGTTTCGGCACGGACGCATTTCTCCTTGCAGGCTTTGCAAAGCCGAAAAGAAAGGACACAGTCTGCGATTTGTGCACAGGCTGCGGAATTATCCCCTTGCTTTTCTGCAAGAAAGAGCCGCCGAAGAAAATCTACGCCGTGGATATACAGGAGGAGGCTATTGAGCTGCTGAAAATTTCCGCAGGGGAGAACGGACTTGATGAAATAATAGAGCCTGTGCTCTGCGACCTTAAGGCGCTGACAATTCCCCGTGAATCGGTGGATATGGTAACGGTAAATCCCCCCTATTATCTGCCGAAAGCAGGACTGGAGCGGCTTTCAAGGGCGCAGGCAGTTGCAAGGCACGAGCTTTTGTGCAGTCTTGACGACGTGGTTAAGGCGGCGGATTATCTGCTGAAATACGGCGGCACGCTGAAAATGTGCCATATTCCCGAAAGGCTTGCGGACGTGATATGCACCATGAGAAAATACCGCATTGAGCCTAAGGTTATTACCCTTGTGCAGAATAAGGAGGGGGAAAAGCCGTGGCTTGCGCTGATAAGCGGCAAAAAGGGCGGCAAGGCGGGGCTTGAAATTACAAAGCCCCTGAATATGAGAAACGGAAACGAATATACAAAGGAGCTTTTATCGGCCTATGAGTAAACTTTATGTGGTGGGCACGCCCATAGGAAACCTGTCCGATTTCAGTCCCAGAGCGGTTGAAACCCTGAAAAGCGTGGATTTTATCGCCGCCGAGGACACAAGGGTGACAATGAAGCTGCTGACCCATTTCGGAATACAGAAGCCTATGATTTCCTACCATGAGCATAATATAAGGAGCAAGGGCGAGGAAATAATCGCAAGGATAATGGAGGGGGAAAGCTGCGCAATCTGCACCGACGCAGGTATGCCCTGTATTTCAGACCCGGGAGAGGACCTTGTAAGACTGTGCGCCTTGCACGGCATTGAAACGGTGGTTGTGCCGTCCCCGACGGCGGCAATGTCGGCGCTGGCTGTTTCGGGGTTGTCAACCTCACGCTTCAGCTTCGAGGGCTTTTTGTCGGTGAATAAAAAACAGCGCTCCGACCACCTTGAGGAAATAAAGAATTACCACCGCACATTGATTTTCTACGAAGCGCCCCATAAGCTGAAATACACCCTTGACGATTTGCTGGAAGCGCTGGGTGACAGGAAAATCGCCCTTTGCAGAGAGCTTACAAAGGTGCACGAGGAAATAATCAGAGGCACAATAAGCGACATGATAAGGAAGTACGAAACGGAAAGCCCCAGGGGAGAATATGTGCTTATTGTGGAGGGAGCGCCTTACGAGGAGGAAACCGCAAAGGCGGAAATAACCCTTGGAGAAGCGGCGGAAATGGCAAAAAAGCTTGTTGAGGAGGGCAGAAAGGCAAGCGACGCCTGCAAGGAAATTGCCGCTAAAACAAGGTTTTCCAAGTCGGAAATATATAAAGAGCTGTTAAGTTGACAATAACTGTGACGAATAAATATATAGGGCGAAAAGCCATTGCCTTTTATAAAAAAAGTATCGCTCGATTTATAAATTGTAAACCCCCGCTTTCCCCACGGAAAGCCGCTCAGAAAGGAAATAAGATGAAGAAAAAGAACACATGGATTATCCCTGTCATTGCGGCTTTAGCGTCAATCGTTGCCTGCGCCGCTTTTGTAATGTTCAAGCTGGGACAGATGTCAGCCGCAGACAAGTGGCGTGATTACGACGATTACGGCTGGTCCTGATATGAAAAAGTATCTGCTTAAGGCACTGATAATTATTACCGCACTGGCACTTTTCTGCACAGGCGGTTATTATCTTTTAACGGCGACGGACTTTGCAAAGGACATTACAGACAGGCTTTTCGGCAGCGAGGAGGCTTACACCTACGGAATAACCAACGGCGCAGAGGTTGAAATAACCCTTGTGCATTTCAGCGAGCAAAGCGTGCCCGACAACCTGCAAGGTCGGGTCAAATCCTATTTTGAGCGGTATCTTGCAACTCTGACGGGACTGGGGGAGGAAAGCCTTTATCCTCTTTTTGCCTTTCAGTGCGAGGACTATCTGACGGATACCCTTGCAATGAGATACGAGGCGGAGCGGTTTTATCTCAATAATCTTGCCCCCGACAAAATCACTTCGGAAATCCAATGCACAAGGGCGGTTACCGCAGGGGAAAGTATTGCCGAGCTTAGCATTACCCAGACCCTTTCCTTTTATTTCGGGGAAATTACCTCCGGGGTGAGCGCTGTAAGCCACAGCTTCAGCTATAAGCTTAACGGCACGGACTGGGAAATTTTCGCCCACAGCTGCGACAGCGACAGCTATAAATATGCAATGAAAGCCTTTGAAAGGGAGTATCAGAGGGACGGCTATCAGCGCTCCGACCTTACCTATTCCTATATTGAAAAATACACCGACAGGGCAAACGAGGCTCTTATTGCTGAAATAAAGGGCTTTTCCCACAAGGGTATTGCCGGGGAAATACCTCAGGTGGAATACCCTTATCTCCGCAATGCGGCGCAGAATTACGCAAGGACATGGGGGGACTGCTCCGAAAGCGGCAGAAACACCGCCTATTTCGGCAGCTATGAGGACAACGCCGCCAATTTCACCTCCCAATGCCTTATTGCAGGCGGAATCCCGATGGACGTACAAGGGGAAGCGAAAACTCAATGGAAATGGTACAGCGACTCCGAAAACAGTGACAACAGCCATTCGGGGTACAGCAGAAGCTTTATAAACGGGGCGGATTTTTACCGCTACTGCCTTGAAAACAAGGGCTTCGGGCTGGTTTCAATGTGCAATGTGCCTCTTTCAATGGCGGAAACGGGGGACATTGTGCAGCTCCTTGACGGCAATGGCGAGTACATCACTCAATGCGTTATTACCTCCACAGAGGGCGGCATTTTTGCGGCAATGAACAATACGGACAGGGTGGATTTTCCGCTTATGGCGCTGAATTTCAGTCAGCTCAGGGTGATAAAGATTGTGGGGTATAATACGGTAAATCTTGTTTTATGAAAAACGGCTGCAATGCACTTTACGCCATTGCAGCCGTTCTTATTATTTCTTCCTTTATTTTTACGTCAATATTGTCAACCACCACAGGCTGGGGTCTGCAGGTGTAATAGCCCTGAATGTAATCAATTCCTGCTTTTATCACCCACGCAAGCTCCTTTGCGGTTTCCACACCCTCCGCAAGGACTCTTATGCCGTTTACGGTGCAGAAATAGATTATGCCGCTTACAAAATGCTGCTTGTGATTGTTGGAGTCAATGTCCCTGATAAGCTCTGCGTCAATCTTCACAACGTTGGGGAAGATTTTCAGCAGGTTGTTTGTGTTTGCATAGCCCGAGCCGTAATCGTCAATAGCGATTTCGCAGCCTACTCTCTGCGCCCTCTCCTTTATGGTTTCAAGCACTCGGTCCGTAGGCTTGGTCTGCTCCGTAATTTCCCACACGGTATTGCCGAAAAGCTCTCCGTAGCTGTCTGCAAGGCTTTCAAAATCCTTCTCCGAAAGCACCGAGCTTGTAATGCTGTTTATAAGCACCTTTCTGTCCTTGAAAAGCTCCCTGTTGCAGCTTAAAAACTTCATCACATTGCTGAAGGTAAGCCGCTCTATGTCGTAAAGCCTGTTCTGATTTTCGGCAATTCTTATAATGTCCCCCGGGGAAAGACTGCCGTCCGTTGACCGCATAAGCGCCTCGTAAGCCACAATTTCTCCGTCCCTTGCGCTGACAACGGGCTGGAAATGATACACAAGGAGATTTTCGTCTATTATCTTGTTAAAGCAGGATATTTCGGCAAAGTCCTTGCGGGTTATCTCGAAACGGCCCTGATTGAAGCGCTTTGTGCGGCTGTCCTTGCTGTTTACCGCCTCATAAGCCGCAAAATCCGCCTTTACAAGCAGCTCGTCTGCGCTTACTCCCTGCTCGGGGTACTCGCAATAGCCTGTTTTAAGGGTAATTCTCACTCCTGTTCTGCTTTTTGACTCGGCGGCAAGCATCATTCGGTTAATAAGCTCCTTTGCAAGAGCGGGGGTTTTGTTCTTTATGAACACCCATACCGCCTTATATGTCTTGACGCCCATAAGAATATCGTCCGAGGCAAAGCCAAGAAGCGCCTCCGTTGCATCCGCAATTGCCCTTTCGCCCTCTGTGCCCATATTGTGCTTTGCGATAATATGAAGAGTAGCCATATATGCAGGCTCTCTGCATTCGTTGATATAGTCCTGCACTCGGGCAAGGAATTTGTTCCTCATCATATCGGAGCTTTGCTCACGGTTGGTTATCTGCTCGGAAACGTCCTGCAAAAAGCCCGAAACTCCGTCCTCTCTGTCCTCCATAAAAAGCCGCAGCCATTTTTCCTCTGCGCCCGACTTTCTGCGGTAGGTGTTATTCATACTAAGACAGGGAACGTAGGTTATTTCCGCAATAATTGCGGAAAGCTCTGTTTCTGTCCATTCCTCCCGATATGGCATATCAAGAATACGGTGGAAATTCTCGTCCGCAAATGCCCTGTGAGCCTTTTTGTCAATTACAAAGCTGCCTATTGTGGGGAAAAAACGTCTGAATGCGTTCAGATCCAATGATTCCATTATTTAACCGCCTTTGCTGTCACTTCATTCATAGCAAGCTGCATATTTTCAACGCTTATTGCAGAGCCCACCACTCTCATGCCAATAAGCTCGGTGTTGTCGGCGAGAGCCTTCTGCACCCCGGGATTTGCCATTATTATAACGGGAATATCCGAGCAGCTCATATTTTTTCTCATAAACCCGTAAAAGCCGAAAAGACCGCTTATTTTCTCCCCTATATCAAGCACCACAAGGTCGGACCTTTCCTTTCGCAGAGTAGTAAAAGCCGCCTGATAGGAGGTAACCGCCTTGACCTTGAAGCTGTTGGGATCGAAGTATTTTCTAAGCCTTGTAAGCTCGTTCAGCACCTCGCAAATAACAAGTACCTGTTTCATTTATACCTCCTCAGCAATAAAAGAAAGCGCAGTTCTTGCCGCTTGTTCTTGCTATATTAAGCGCCCTGTCGCAGGAAATATACAAATCGGCGTAATTATCGCCGTTTCTGCCAAGAGTCGCCAGTCCCACGGACACATAGACCTTTTCCCCCGTAACGGAGGAGGTGATTTTTCCGATAATGTCCCTTGCCCACGCTACCAGCTTTTCCTTGTCCGTTTCGCCCTTTATGTAGCCCATTACGGCGCTGCCGCTCATAAGTCCGCATTCGATATTGTCCGCAAGCTCTCTCCTTAGAATTTCCCCGATCTGCTTAAGGCAATTCTGACTTACGTTGTTGCTGGCAAAGCTGTAATTGTCAAAATCCATTATGAACATTGTTCCCTCAACGCCCTTGCTTATGTTGTCCGCAATAACGCCGTCAATGTAGCTGCGCTTATGCAGTCCCGTCACAAGGTCAACCCTGTCCTCAGGTGCGGCGCATCTGTTCAGAAGCTGCTCAATTCTTTTGCAGAGCGAAAGGGGCTCAAAGGGTTTTTTCACCAAGTCCGCACAGGTAATTGCGGATATTTCGGTAATTGTTTCCTGGTCAATATGGGAGGAAACAAACATTACAGGCAGATTGGCATAGTTCTTTCCGCTTTTTCTCATACGGTAAATTACCTTTACGCCCGAAATTGTGCGGAAAATTGTATTTATTACGATTATATCGATATTCTCTTT
>CAMDZU010000008.1 GCA_945910715.1 uncultured Clostridia bacterium | reverse complement strand
CTACGAGGGACTTGAAAGCGCCGCCATTGAAATAAACGGCGGCGACATTGACATTATTTCCTCCGACGATGGAATAAACGTTTCAGGCGAAAACGACAGCGACCGGATGGGCGGCAGCGCCAACAGCAGCAACTGCCTGCTTATAAACGGCGGCGACGTTTATGTAAACGCAGAGGGCGACGGAATTGATATTAACGGCTCGGGTAAAATGGAGGGCGGTACGGTAATTGTGGACGGTCCCACCAACAACGGCAACGGCGCTCTGGACTATGACGGCTCGTTTACCGTAAATGGCGGAACACTCATTACCTGCGGCTCAAGCGGTATGGCAATGACTCCCTCGGCTGATTCAGCACTTAACACGATAAGCCTTACGGAAAGCCTTGCACAGGGCAATTTTGTTACCCTGATAGACAGCGGCGACAATGAAATCATCAGCTACACCGTAAACAAAACCGCAGGCAACATCACCTTTACCTCCGATAAGCTTGTGACAGGCGAGGCTTTAACGGTATTCGTTGACGGCACGGAAAAAGGCACGGTTACTCTCTCCGAAAAAGTAAGCTATATCGGCTCGGCGGCAGGACAAGGCGGCCGGGGCGGTATGGGCGGTCACGGCGGCGTGGGCGGCTTCGGCAGAGATGGCGGAGGCTTCGGCGGCAAATTCGGCGGCGAAATGCCTGACGGTGCAATGTCGCCCGATTTCCCGGGAGAAAATCGCCCTGACTGAACGGCAGACGGTCAGGACGACTGCATCTGCCATAATATCGGAGCTTGACGGCTGCTATGTGTAATGTTCAGAATGATGAATACCCGACGTCAATGGAAGTTTACAAGGAACAGCAGAAACTTTGAGGAGTATAAGGCGGATATTTCATATATTGTCAGCCTTGTCGTATGAACGGTCGAAAAGAAACAATCCGTTGTATAAACGCTTGATTCAGTTCCGACAGCCTATATCCCACGGGAGCTCAGCCTCTCTTTTTCAGACCGCTCAGAATAGTCCGCAGACCGTCCTTGTTCTTAATTATCAGTCTGACAACAAAGGCGGCATTGGCTGCAAGGGCTGCAATCACAAGAGCTGTACTTCCGCTGCAGAATGAAACCCACGCAAAGATATATATTATCAGCTGAGGAAGCGTCTGCTTAACGGAAAGATTCATTGCAAAAAATTTTCTGATGCTCACATACCTGTATATAAACAAGAAACCAAACGAAACCAGGGTAGAAACAGACGCAGCATACAAGCCAAAAGCATTGAGCAGAGCCAGATGAACCAGCACATTGCAAGCTCCTGCGGCAACTGTGGTAACAGCGACCTCCTTTGTTTTTCCGTATGAAATAAATACACAGCCAATGGTCGACGCCATCCCCGAAAAGAACATTCCAAGCAGGAGAATGGGAATATGACCGTAAGCTTCTGAATAATCTGCATTTACAAGCAAGGGAAATATCAGCGGAAGCAGATTAACAATTCCTGTAATTACCGCAAAATAAATATTGAATATAAAGAGGAACATTTTATTTACGTAGTCCTCATTATCTTTATTGTCCAGTCCTCTCACGACATTTTCTGTCCACGCCACGTTAAACACGTTGAAAAATGCACATGTTATATCGGAGAATTTATTTGCAAAAGAATATATGCCGTTTACGCCTGTCCCGAAGGCAGCCAGAATAATAATCCTGTCGGAATAATTGACGCCCCAGCTTGATACCTGATTCATTACAAGAGGCAGAGAGAATTTAAAAAGCGTTTTCCTTGTCTGCTTGTCGTAAAAGCTGGGGTCGAAGTATTTATAAACCCTTGTGCGCACGATCATGTAAACCGAGCATACAAGCTGAGCCAATACTGAGGAAACAAGTATTCCCTCCACTCTCCACTGAAATACAGTTATGAAAACCACTTTAAGACAAAGAGTCAGTGCTGACCCCAGAAAAGACGCCATACCGTAGGCTTTGTTATCACCGTACGCTCTGCAAACCTGCAGCAAAACGGTTGAAATTGTCATGGAAATATAGTACAGGAATATGCAGACAGCTTTTTTTATCTGCAAAATATACGCTGCTGCGCCGAATATTGCCGACCCAATCAATAACAAGAAAAAAATGCAGGTAAACGACGTTGTAATTATCTGTTTTTTGCTCTTTTCGGATTTTTCGGTAATAAAAAATCGGAAAAGTCCCATCTCCAGCTGCAATGTCAGAAACGGTATAATTATCATTGCCAGCGAAGAATATATATCAATTTCGCCATACTCCTCTGTGGAAAGCAGCGCTGTGTATAAAGGCAGCAGCAGAAAGCTTATAAAATGAGTAGAGATTTTGGCGATCATCAATATCCCTGTATTCTTTAACAATTCCTTACTTCTGGACAAAAATCACTCACCTTTTTCTTTCCAAAATCAGTTACGCTTATTTATTCAGCGCTTCCTTCAATAATTCTTACAAAGGATTCCAGATCGGCATCCTGACGTGCAAGAATTGTCCTGAAATGCTCCATCACCCTGCTTTCGGGTATTGGTTGGTCAACAGCATGGAGAATCCGTGTTTTCATTTCATTTATATCATACGGATTTACATAATAAACAGCGTCGCCGCATACCTCGGGCAGGGAACAAACTGCTGATACAACGCAGGTTCTTCCGTAAGCAATGCTTCAAGAGGAGGATAACCGAATCCCTCGTTAAGCGACGGATACACAAAAACATTGCAGTTTTTATATAACTCCTCAAGCTGACCCGACGATATGTAATCCAGGAGGACGAAGCTTTCGGGATTTCCTATCTTACGCCTGATCGACTTTGAAAGATTGCCTACTACCGCAACCTTATAATCCTTCAGCTTACCGTCGGTTATAAGACCATCTATTGCCAGAATGGCTCTGTATGCATTTTTTACCCACCTGTTCCCTCCCACGAGCAGGATATAATTTCCCTTTGGACAAAGGTTTTCCTCGTTATCCGATAATACAGAAGCTATTTTTTTCGGTGCGTAACGGACAAGTATCCTCTCGGAGGGAATACTGTAATGATTCAAAATGCTGTATTTCGTGTGCAGAGAATCGCAAATAATAACGTCAAGTGCGTCAATGCTGCTTCTGAAAGAATTATGAAATCCTTTATATTTTTTCTCCTTGAAATAAGGAATGGAATACTTGATTTTTTTTAACTGCTTTTTTGCTTTTGCAAGGAGATACGGTTTTTCCTCATACATATAATCGTATTCGTCATCGGGTTTTTCAAGCCCTCTCAGACCATGGATTGTTCCGATAAACCTTTTTATTTCCGGAATCCATTCCCTCTTATATTTGTAAGGAAGACCCGAATAGAAAACATCAAAGGGCTCGTTTATGGTTTGTATGTCCTGCTCCGACTTTAAGTCGATTTGTCTTATTGAGTACTTGCTGATGATTTCTTTTATCCAGTCGTCCAAAAACCTGTCAAAATCATAGAATACCGTTATCTCTGTATCATCTGAATTTTCAGCCAGCTTCTTGAATACCGTTTTTATGTATTCACCGCCTCCGTGAAATTTACTTCCCTCGGCAGGCTGTGAATTTAAAAGGTCAAACAGCAGCTTCATTGAATTTTGCCTCCGTGAAATTCATTATTCTTTCGTAATATGCTTCCATATCGTTATTTTTTCTCACCTTTGCAAAATTCTGCTCAACAAGCAGGCTATATTCTTCAAAGCTGAGGGAAAAAGCCCGTTCCATGCAGGCGGCGATTGAATTTACATCATCAATATCGAACAGCCATCGGGGATTTTGGACCATTTCGGGTATGCCGCCTCTGTCCGAACCTATCACCAGAGATTCTGACGCCATTCCCTCAAGAACGGTATTGGGGTAATTTTCCAGCCACAGCGAAGGGACGGCAACAGTATATATTTTCGACAGCAAGTCGGGAATATCAGCGTATTTTTGTTTTCCTATATATACAATTCTCGGATTCTGTTTAATCCGTGAATAAAACTCCTCATCGCATAATCCGTCAAGAGCGCCCGCAATATAAAGCACACCCTCTCTGTTTTTTTGGCAAAAAATATCAAAGGCGTCTATCAGCCGGAAAATTCCCTTGTGTTCAGCCACAAGACCATAGAACAGCATTATTTTTCCGTTATACTTTGCCCGTTTGTCAGTCTTTGCCTTATCGGTCAGGGAAAAATCAAAGGGATTGTTTATGCATGAGGTTTCAAACCCATGCCTGCGGCAATAATCGGTCAGGCACTTGCTGGGGCAGATAAAATATTTTATGCAGGCAAGCCTTACATGCTTGTGACGGATATATGCAAGTCTGTTCAACAATCTCTTTGCTCTTGAAACAAGGGAGCCGTTATAGCCCTTGCCACAGCTGCTGTTGCATTTCCCCACAGAGCAGAAGCCTTGGCAAATCTCTCCGCTGTCTTTAATACATAATGATGTGGGGCATACTGCGTTGTAGTCGCGGATAGTCTGAAATGACTTATAATTTTTTACCGCACGATATACCGAAACGGCACGGTCGACTGTTATGTTGTTTAAATGAATGTAATCAGGCGAAAATTGGCTGATTACATGTTCAAGTTCAGCTTTTAACCGTCTGTTGGCAAAAAAACGGTACCGCAGGTTTTTTATGACTGACGACGCTTCAAAGGGAAAGTTCCAATGATTTATGTCATCAGACTGCCTGCCGTAAGGCAGCTCTGAATCCAGTGTTATGTACAGCACGCTGTGACCATGGCTGCGCAGAATATCACGCTCTCGCCTGGTCTGCATTTCCGCTCCGCCTTTTTCGTATAATTCATTTAAAAGGACAAATTTCATATTCCCACCGCCCTCAGTTTACTTTTGATTTTCAGTCGTCTTTCGCAGTTTTTCACATATTGAAGCTTCCGCTACGATTTATTTCTTAACGTTAAGCCAAGCTCCTTTGCCATAATGTACGCCGCATTGCTCCAGGTGTTCCTTTCAAGAACCGTTTTGCTGTCTGCAACAGGCTTATCAAGCAGATCCTCAATGTTTACATTCGGATCGTTCGGGTCAATATAATGAGCGGTATCTCCGTAAATTTCCCTCAAGCATGGAATATCGGAGATAATTATGGGCGTTCCGCAGGATAACGCTTCAAGGGGAGGGAGTCCAAAGCCCTCATAAAAGGAGGGGAAAACGAACGCCCGTGCGTTTTCAAGGAGAAATTTGGATTCGCTGTCTGTAACATAGCCGAGAAAAATAATATTTTCTCCCGAAACAGCTCCGCTTTCTCCGAATATTGACTTATCCGCCTTTCCCGCAACAACAAACCGGATATTCGGATTAGCCTTTGCAGCCGCCTGAATCCACTTGAAATTCTTATTGGGAGATAGGCTTGACATTGCAAAAACGTAATTATCTTTATTGATTTCCTTATGCCTGTCCATAAAGCCTTTATCGGATGATATTTCCGTCATGTGTTCCCAGCCAAGGGGAATGACCCGGATATTGGCGGTTTTTTTAAACACACGCCGGATTTCGCTTTCGGAGAAATGGCTGATTGTTATAATATTCAGCTTCTTTTTTCTCATTTGCAGCCATGTCTGCCAATTTGTTTTCAGTCTGAACTTAAGTGAGTAGAAGTCCTTATTGACTGTGGGAGAAATATCGAGTACAACAACATAACCCTCCCTTAAAAGCACAGGGAAAGTATTTGTAAAGGAAACACATCTGTATCCCTCCTTCTGCATTTTCCTCACAAATCTGACCAGCGTTGTCTGCTGCCACAGGAAGGGACGGGCTTTTCCTGTTTTTTTTACGGAAATGCTTTCAAATTCAATGTTGACCTCGGCATATTCGGGAACAAGCAGAATAATCTGTCCCTTATCCACTATTTTATCAAGCGCCTTTAAAATTTCCCGTCCGAATCGTTCTGTTCCAGTTCCGTTTTTATTTACAAAATACCAACCGTTTACAATTATCTTCATTTTATAGAAAAACCTTTCTGCCGCAAAGCAGGTTATGTATTGTGAAGGGGCTGTATGCCGCCTAAAAAATGATTTATGGGATTATTTCCGTGAACAGCCTAAGAAACTCTCTTGCCGTTTTTTTCCAGTCAAATTGTTTTCCGCGGGCGTCGCAATATGCTTTTGCCCTGCAGTACAAAGCGCTGTCGTTCAGAATATGCTCAAGTCTATTGCAGAAATCATCAGCGTCCACGGTTCTGAACCGCAGCTCTTCCATTTCCACAATTTCACGCAAGGACGAATTGTCTGCGACCAATGTAACTGTGCCGCTTTGCATACTCTCTACAACAGGCAGCCCGAAACCCTCGTATAAGGAAGGCTGCACCTGACATACGCAATGCTTCAGCAAGGCTCTTTTTTCATCTGCCGAAACATAATTCAGATATGTAAGATTTTCTGTGTTTCTCAGACGATTAACGACACTTTCCTTTTCCCAGCCGATTTTTCCGCACACAACAACATGAACCTTATCCCTCAGCCTCGGAGCAGCCTTGATAAGCAATGATACATTCTTCCGTGGTTCAATCGTTCCGACGAAAAGGATATACCTTTCATTTATAATTTCTTTTACTTTATCGGACAGGTTTTCTTCTGCTCTTGTCTGTTCTGTGCAGGCAGGCTCCCCTCCGAGATAAATTGTCCTGATTATTTTCCCCCGAGATTGCTTTGGGTAAAATTTCTCAAGCTCTTTTTCCGTATTCTGCGAAATACACGCAACGGCGTCTGCTTTTTGTATGGACGGACCGAAAAAAAGCTTTAATAAAAGCAGGTTGTATTTTGTTGTGGAGCCGGGAAATCTGATATGAGTAAAATCACAGACGATCAGTACTTTCTTCGTTTCTTCCGGCAATCCGAAAGGCAGAAGATGCTCCGTACCCCAGAACACATCGGGCTTTATTCCGTTTCTTTTCAGAAAAGCAGCCAGCCTGAAAACGTAAAAGAAGCTTTTCGGAAAGAGAAGATTGTCCTTATACCTTTTAACGGAAACATTTCCGTATTTCTCAACAGGAAAAAATATTTCCCTGTCGGACAAAAGCAGGTATTCGTTTTCCTTGTCTGCTTCCAGCAATTCGGATAATGTGTTATACAGCATATTGCCGAAGCCGACCCTTTGTTCCACCAATGGCCTTGCGTCAACCGCTATCAGCATTCTTTACCTCCCTGTAAGCTTCGCAGCAGATTGCAGACTATACCCGAGGTTTCCTGCGGCGTAAACCTCTGACCGAATGCCTCGGCTGATTTTTTGCTTTCGGCAAGCTCTGCTGCGCTCTTTTTTCTTCCAACAACAAGAATTAAGATTATTAAAATCGTCATAAAATCGTCAATATTTTTTGTGCCGAGCTTCGCCATGAATAATTATCCAATAGCTCATCAGTTTTACAAAAAACGATATTGCTGCAAAAATCGGTTGCTCCATAATCCTTTGGATCAATATACGCTGCATTGTCAGTATATATTTCGTGCATACATGGTGTATCCGAAAGAATAATCCGCTTGCAGCCGCACGCAGCCGCTTCTAACGGCGGTATTCCGAAACCCTCGTATAACGTTGGAAATAAAAAAGCCTTGCAGTTTGCCATAAGGGTTTTGGCGTCTTCATCGTTTATATATCCAAGAAAATGAATATTTGGTAAATTCACAAAACCCTCTGCTTCAGCGGCTCCTTTTAATTTTCCACCGCCCGCAATAGCAAAAATTGAGTCCGGATCTTTTTTTGCAGCATGCAGTAGCCAACGGAAGTTTTTATTTGCGCCTAATGTTGACATAGAAAAATAATAATTACCCGGTGACAAAAAATCATATCTTTCAAAGGTATCATCGGCAAAATGAATTCTCTTAAGATGCTGCCAACCGTTATGAGTAATATATATTCTTTCAGGGCTCACACAATAATACTTGATTATTTCGGATTTGGAAAACTCCGAATCCGTTAATATTTTCATATTTGATCGAGCGGCACACCAGTAATTAAGCCTGTGCCACAGCATTGATATCTTATCCCTGAATGTGTAATAAAACTGCGGATTGGCTTTATAACAAACATCATGAATAGTAATTATCCCATGAGGATAAGACAATGAGAATACATTATTCAAAAAAATGCCCTGCTTTTTATTTTTTTTAAGATACCGCATAAGGTCTATCTGCTGCCATGCAATGCCCTTATGCTTGCCAAATCTTACGACCTCAATATTCTCATATTCAGGAAGCTTATCCGTCCAAGCAGGAACAAGAATTTGCAATTTATTCTTTTCAACGAGCTTATCAAGTTCTCCAACAATTTCGTATGCATAGCGCTGTGTTCCTGTAATTCTTTGTGTAATAAAGAATCCATCTATCACATATTCAGACATCTAAAAGGTTCCTTTCGAATTATTGATCATTTGCGACAATATCAGAAATAAGCTTATTAACATTCTCCCTGAAGCTGTCGAAAAGAAAATTTTCCTCAACTCTTCTACGGCCGTTTTTTCCGTATTCCTCACGCAATCCGGGAGAATCCGCAAGCTTTTTCAGAGCGTTTGCATAAGCCCTGCTGTCCCCGTTGGGACACTCTATACCCGTCGCTCCGTCAAGATTGACATAGTTCACGCCGCTGCCGTTAATAGTGAATGTTACGGCAGGCTTACCGAAATACATTCCCTCAGCAAGTGCAATTCCGAAAGCTTCGTTTTTTGTTATTGACGGAAATGCAAATATATCGCAGGCAAGATAATATGCAATCAAGTCCTTATCGCTGATGCGGCCGAGGAACTCAACCTTCTTATCGTCCTTTGCTTCTTCTTTCAGCGATTCGGTCAACTCGCCCTTTCCGCCGATTAGTATTGCAAAGCTGTCATCAAGGTACTTACTCGCCTTTACAAGATATGTCATACCTTTATAAGGAACATGACGACCGACGGCAAAGCATATTGTTTTTTCTGCATATTTTCGCCTTATTTCCGCCGCCTTTTCTTTTGTATAATCTGAAACGGCAAGACGCTCAGGGCGCACGCAGTTGGGAATTACAATGCTTTTGTCCTTGAACCTTCTCAGATATGGACTGCCGTCAATGTAATTGGGACTTGTAGCCACAATACGGTTGCTTCTTCTCAGCAATTTCAATGTTTGCCCATGAAAGAGCTTGCCTAAAACCTTCTGCTTTGTAATATCAAGATGCCACCAAAGAATAAATTTAGTTTTCTTGTTCAGCAGCGGCAATAAAATGCTTGAAACAAAGGGATTGGGATAATGAAGAATAATAATATCGGGCTGAAATTCCTTCATGACCTTTTTTAATTCCCGATGATAAGTAAATGACAGCGATTGCGAAGCAACCTTTGCAAAGCAGCCGCACCGAATAACCTCTACGCCGTCAACCGTATCACGAACGGTTTCTCTGCGGCGGCAGACACAATCTCCGTCCTGTGCGTCTTCGTTGAAGCATATCATTTTCTGCTGTATATCACTATTACCGATTAACGAGTCAGCAATATCTCTTGCTACCTGTTCAATACCGCCGATATGAGGATATTGATAATTCGGTATCTGTAAAATCCTTGTCATTTTTACTCCAAATTCTGCTTATGTAATATCGTAAACTCTGTCATCGTGCACGGCTCACTTATTTTTTACAGATGAAAAAATCACGAACCGTCAGGAATAACATATCGCATTATCCCTTACAATAATATTCAAACATTTCCTTCAATGCGTCAAACACCGTGTACCTCGGCTTCCAGCCAAGCCTACGCTCTATCAGGCTTCTGTCGCAGCGCACTATGGGCGTATCGACAGGTCTGAACCTGCTCTTATCAATTTCAATCCGTATTTCCCGACTGCTCATTCCTATGATAAAGCCGAGCATTTCATCAAGTCCGTAAGCAGTGCCCGAGCCAACGTTATAGGTAATACATTCATCGCTTTCCATAATCATACGGTAGGCTCTCACAATATCCTTAACGTGGCTGAAATCCCGCTTTACAGACAAGTTTCCCACATTTATCACGCCTGCTTTTCCCGATTTCTCTATCTCCGCCGCCTGTCTGCAGAAGCCTGGCAGTACAAAAGAATCCTTCTGACCGACGCCTGTATGATTAAAGGGTCTGACGCAGGTAATTTTCATTCCGTAACGCCTGCGATACAGCTCCGCAAAACGTTACTGAGTCACCTTTGAAATACCGTAAGGATTGTTTGCATTCAGTTCGGACTGCTCGTTGAGCGGTTTGTCCGAAGCGGCGTATTCCTCGCTTGAGCCGATAAGCAGCACCTTCGGCAATTCAGCCTGCATTCTTGCAGCCTCAAGAATGTTTATTGTCCCCGTTACATTTATATTCAGGGTTTCCGCAGGTATTTCCCACGAAGCGCCAACGCTGCTGATTGCTGCAAGATTGACAATATACGACGGATTTATGCTGCCGATAATATTCCGCACCCTTTCGCCGTCAAGCAGATCGCCTTGAAAAAACCTCACATAATCGGGGGTATATGCATTTCTGAGCAAATCGCTGCCTGATACTTCATATCCCCATTCGTGAAATTCTTCGGCAAGGTAACGGCCTGCAAATCCCGAAATACCGAATATCAATACCGATTTACTCATTTCATTAAGCTCCGCCGTTTTTTTCTTTCAATACCGCCGCTTTCACAGCAAGCTGCAGATCATGCTCCGCCATAAGGGCGCAGAGCTGTTGGTAGCTTGTTTTCTGCGGATTCCAGCCCAGCTTTGCTTTAGCCTTGGCGGGGTTTCCGAGAAGATTTACAACGTCGGTGGGACGATACCATTTAGGATTTACGCAGACAAGCATTTTTCCTGTCTTTTTATCATACCCCTTTTCGTCAATGCCTTCTCCTCTCCACTCAAGCTCAATTCCATCGTTGGCAAAAGCAAGAGTGGTAAACTCACGGACTGTATGCTGCTCTCCGGTAGCAATTACATAATCGTCAGGCTCGTTCTGCTGAAGTATGAGCCACATACACTCTACATAATCCTTGGCATAGCCCCAATCTCTCAAGGCGTTCAGATTGCCCAGCTCCAGATGATCCTGTAATCCGCAGGCAATTCTTCCTGCGGCAAGGGTAATTTTCCTTGTAACAAAATTTTCGCCTCTGCGCTCTGATTCGTGGTTGAAAAGAATACCGTTGCAGGCAAAGATACCGTATGCCTCCCGATACTGCTTTATCATCCAGTAGCCGTAAAGCTTTGCAACCGCATAGGGGCTGTAAGGATGGAAAGGCGTTGTTTCGCTCTGCGGACACTCCTCAACCTTTCCGTAAAGCTCCGAGGTAGAGGCCTGATATACGCGGCATGATTTATCCAGCCCTGCCGTGTGCACGGCTTCAAGAATTCTGAGAACTCCCAATGCGTCAACATCGCCGGTATATTCCGCCGCCTCAAAGGAAACCTGAACATGGCTCTGAGCGGCAAGATTATAAATCTCATCGGGTCTGACCTGCAAAACAATGCGCATAATGCTTGACGAGTCGGATAAATCTCCCTCGTGAATAATCAGCCTGTTCAGAATATGATCAATGCGGGTAGTTGTTGATACGGAAGCACGACGGATAATTCCGTGAACCTCGTAGCCCTTTTCAAGAAGCAGTTCTGCAAGATAAGAACCATCCTGTCCTGTGATTCCGGTAATCAATGCTTTCTTCACTTTTAAATCTCCTGTCTGATTAAATTTGAAAATCCGATTCATCGGAGGAGCTGAGCTCCTCTCCCACCTGTACCACAACAAAAGTCATATCAGTATCGGCAAAAAAACCGTGTACGGTATTTTCGGGAATTTCAACGGTTTCTCCCACCGAAACCATACGCTCCTTGCCGTCAATCACAGCTTTTCCGCTGCCGGAAATAACCGTCCACACCTCACGGTGAAGATTATGGCTGTGGCGGTTTATCGTTCTTCCGCTGTCAAGAGAAATCTTCAGCGTCATAGCGCCCGGCTGAATGTCAACAACCTTATATGTTCCCCATGACTCTTCGGCAAAATGTACATGTCCGCTGATTTTTTCAACAAAGGGCTTCATATAACCGCTTCGTTCCTTATCCGAAACCAGGATCCCGTCGCTGCTGGCGGCAATAACCATATCTTTGCAGCCCATGCAAAGCAACGGAATATCAAGCTCGTTTACGACCTGTGTATTCACGCAGGTTTCATCCATGGTAACATTCCCCTTGAAGGGATCGGCCATAACCTCGGCCATCATATTCCATGTTCCGACGTCTTTCCAATCGCCCGAATAGCGCATAACGCTGATGCTTTTTTCCTTTTCCGCAACAGCGTAGTCAAAGCTGATTTTTGTAAGAGTTTCATATTTTGAAAACAGATCGTTGAAGTCGGAAAATTCAATCATGCTGTGAGCTTTTTCAATTAGATAACCAAGCTTGAAGGCAAAAACTCCCGCATTCCACAATGCGCCCTTGGATATGTATTTTTTTGCGGTTTCTGTATCGGGCTTTTCCCTGAACTCCTTTACAAAGCTTACCTGCTCTGAATTTTCAGGGATAATGTAGCCGTATTTTTCGCTGGGATACGTAGGCTCGATTCCCATCAGAACAAGACTGGATTTTCCACGGGACGAAAGCTCGCAAAGAGATTTGACGCCCTCGTAATATGTGTTTTCCACATAAGGGTCAACAGGACAGACAGCAACGCTTTCCTCCGGGGAAACTCCCTTTTCATAATAAAGATACGCAGTAGCAAGAGCGATTGCAGGAAAGGTATCTCTGCGGCAGGTTTCAATGCAGATGTCAACCTTATCGCCAATCTGATTTCTTATTGCGCTTGCCTGACGTACGCTGGTTGCGATCGTTATGTTGGCGTCGGGATCGACTGCGGTAATCTGCCTGTAAACACGTTGAACCATAGATTCGTATTCGCCCTGCTCATCTTTGAAAAGCTTGATAAACTGCTTGCTGCGAATATCGTTTGACAGCGGCCACAGCCGTTTGCCTGACCCGCCTGAAAGTAAAATTATATTCATGACTGTTGTCCTCTTTTCAATCAAATGAGCGCCTTGTGCCGATCAAAGCCTGTACGGGGGCAGAATAAAGCAATACCGCCCAAAATCACATATAAAACTCTTTGAACCACTCAGCAAACTTCCGCAAGCCCTCTCTAAGGCTTGTACTCGGCTTAAAGCCGAAGTCCCGCTCAAACGCATCTGTATCCGCATAGGTAACAGGCACATCTCCTGCCTGCATAGGAACAAGCTCTTTATGGGCTTCGAAATCAAAATCCTTCGGAAGTACCCCTGCACGAACAAGCTCCTCCTGCAAAACCGTAACGAAATCCAGCAGATTTTCAGGCTTGTTGTTGCCGATATTATA
>CAMDZU010000007.1 GCA_945910715.1 uncultured Clostridia bacterium | reverse complement strand
GTCTGGGAGTGCTTCTGGGAGTGCTTTTTGTGGGCACAACGGTGCAGACTCTGGGCTACGGAATTATGTTTCAGGTTGCCACCGCAATTGTAATCTCATTTTTCGTTGACCCCAAGCTGAATATCCGCTTCTGGATATATTCGGACGTGACAATAATTGTGGGCTTGGTTTTTTTCTATGACCTTGTTTCGGGAAATATCCCCATTCTCATTTACGGTCTGCTTTTCTTTGTTTATAACCTTGCGCTTGTTACAAACTGCACCCTTATATATAATTTCCGCAAGAGTATGAATCTTGCCAAGGAGAAAACCGAGGAGGCAATCAGCGCAAACCGCAGCAAAAGCGACTTCCTTGCCAATATGTCCCACGAAATAAGAACGCCCATGAACGCCGTAAGCGGTCTTGGGGAGCTGATTTTAAGGGAAAATATCAGCGATACCGTCCGTGAATACGCCTACGGAATACAGACGGGCAGCCGTAGCCTGCTGGGTATTATCAACGACATTCTTGACTTTTCCAAAATCGAGTCGGGCAGGCTTGAAATAAACGAGGCGGAATACAGAATTGCCGACGTAATCAACGATGTGGTGAATTTCGCTTCGGTAATGCTGGGAGAAACCGACGCCGAATTTGTGGTGCAGTGCTCCCCCGACATTCCCTCGGTAATGATAGGCGACGAGCAGAGAATACGTCAGATTATCACAAACCTTGTTACCAACGCACTGAAATTTACCGCAAAGGGTATGGTGCTGCTTAAGCTTTCCTACAAAAAGACGGAATACGGAGTAAATCTTTGCGTTTCCGTAAAGGATACGGGAATAGGAATAAAGGACGAGGACAAGGAAAAGCTTTTCAAGGTATTTTCTCAGGTAGATACAAGGAAAAACCGCAATAAAGAGGGTACGGGCTTAGGACTTGAAATATCAAAGCAGCTTGTAAGGCTTATGGGCGGCTTTGTTGTTCTTGACAGCGTTTACGGCGAGGGCAGCACCTTCAGCTTTTCTATCCCTCAGCGTGTTGCAAGCGAAAAGCCTGTTATCACTGTCAAAAACCGTGAAAAGGTTCGCCTGCTGGTGTATCTGCCCCGTGAAATTCTCCGCAGCGCCCTTGAAGGTCAGGCGGCGGAAATGGGAATAAAAATCGACTTTGTAAGCTCCAGAAGCGCATTTGTACAGCGCAGGAATAATCCCGGATATACCCATATTTTAGCGGCAAGACGGGAATACGATATGGATACGGATATTTTCACCGCCCTTGCAGACAGAGTCAAGGTGGGAATTATCTGCAACAGAAACGACGACCGTCCGCTCCCCGGAAATGTCAGGAGAATTTTCCGACCCATTTATATTCTGTCGATTATAGTCGCTTTTAAAGACAGATCAATAATAGGGCCGTATGCAAAGCAGAGCTTTGCCTGCACCTTTACCGCACCCGAGGCAAACGTGCTTATTGTTGACGATAACTACGTCAATTTAAAGGTTGCCACCGAGCTTATCAAGCCCTACGGAATGAATATTCGAACCGCCTCCGACGGTCAGGGGGCAATAAATCTTGTTAAAATGCAGAGCTTCGACATTGTGTTTATGGACCACATGATGCCTCGTATGGACGGCGTTGAGGCGACCCACATTATCCGTGAACTGGAGGGCAGCCGCTTTAAGGTAATGCCCGTTGTGGCGCTTACCGCCAACGCTGTGGGAAATGCGAGGGATATGTTTCTCCGTGAGGGCTTTGACGATTTCCTTGCAAAGCCAATTGAAGTTAAGCAGCTTGATACAATACTCCGCAAATGGCTTCCGCCTACAAAAATAATCGAAAACGAGAACGTTCCCGAGCTGACAGAGCAGTCCGATGAGGACAGCCTTAATCTCAACGCTTCCGCAGGCATAAACCAGATTGCAGGCAACAAGCAGGCATATATGGAAATACTGGAGATTTTCTATAACAGCGCCCCGAAAATCAAGGAAACAATTGAAAGATCCCTGCGTATGAGGGATATTCACCGATATACCATTGAGGTACACGCAGTTAAAAGCTCCTCAAAGGGAATCGGCGCAGAAAACCTTTCCGAAATCGCAAGACAGCTTGAGCAGGCGGGAAAAGCGGGCGAGCAGCGTATCCTTGTGCTTAAAACGCCGCTCCTTATGGAGGCTTACAACGATGTCCTTGATGAAATTGAAAGGTATCTGAAGAAAAACGGCGTTTATAAGGAAGAGCAGCAAAAGTTTAATGCGGAAAAGAGCGATATAATCGACCTGCTCTCAAAGCTGGAAAAGAGCATTGACGATATGAATCAGAACGACTGCGAGCGGCTGATGGCACGGCTTATGAAGATAAGCCTGGGTGAAGAGGCGGAGGCTCTGCTCAGCAGCGCAGCCAAGAGCATTTCAATGTTTGATTTCAGCGACGCCGCCGCACAGGTGAAAAAGACGGCAATGCTGTTTACGGAGGCTGAAAATGGACAAGAAGACTGAGGTACTCATTACGGCGGAAAGCGCCGCAGACATACCTGTGCGCTTGAAGGAGCATTACGGCATTGAAACCATTCCCTTTTATATTAAAACCGACAAGGGCATTTTTACGGATTTCGAGGAAATAAGAGGTGGAAATTTAATTGAGTATATCGAGCTTAACGGCAGCTATCCCGAAATAATTCCTCCCACCGCAGACGAATTCAGCGCATTTTTCTCCGCACGGCTTTCAAGAGCGGAAAGCATTGTTCATATTTCCTCCGGCGGAGAATGGTCGTCGGCTTACAGAAATGCAGTTGAAGCGGCAATAAATATGGATAAAGTATATATTGTGGATTCGGGTCAGCTTTCCTCGGGAATTGCCCTCGGGGCAATAAATGCGGCTAAAATGGCTCAGTCAGGTTTCAGCGCAAGGGTAATAAAAACCGAATCCGAAGCGTATTTTTCAGGCGTGGAAAATACAGTTATGGCAGGCAGCGAGAAATATGTCCGCCATTCGGGAATAATGCCCGGCTTTCTGTGCTCCCTCTGCGATACTTTTCATCTTAAATCCGCTTTTAAGGTAAGCAAAGGGGCTTTTACAGGAAACAGGAATTACCTCGAGGGCGTTGAAAGCTGCATGGAGCAGTATGTGCGCCATACGCTGAAAAACAGCAGAGAAATTGACGCAGGAACGCTGATAATTACAAGCTCGGGCTGCACCTACGGCGAAATCCAGAGGCTCAGGGAGCTGGTGGAGAAAAGGATTCATTTTGAAAATATCTACACCGTGGATTATTCCTGCACGCTGGGGTGGATTTTCGGCAGAGGGTCATACGGACTTGTATTCGGAAGCAAATAAATAATACTGATCGGTTTGCCGTGGCAAGCCGATTTTTTAAGGCAATACCGCATAATTATTGTCGTGGGATTGCGCCGTCAGATTTTTCGTTAGATTGTATAAATTGAGCGCAGGCAGGCTGGTCTGTCGGTCAGCCCCTCTGTCACTTCGTGACACCTCCCCCCTTAGGGGGAGACCACGCCTGTCAAGCGAAATTTATGCAAGATGACGGAAAAGATGCAAGCAAGCGTACGGCAAAGGCGGAAGCCGTTAATTGTGCGGTGTTGCCTTAAAATAGCAATTGACAAATTGCCCAAAATATGAGAAAATAAAGTAAGATTTTCTATCAATTTGTAAAGGGTGTGTCAATTGAAAAAGCTTTTGTCCATTGTTCTTGCAATTTCCCTTGCTATAACCTGTTTACTTTTTCCGTCCTTTGCAGAGAAAGCAGAGCCCATTGAATGGGACGGGGAAACGGAAATGATTACGGGTAATACATATACAGTTTCACAGCCTCTTAAGCTGAAAGGGGATTTTACCGTCCCCGAAAATGCAAGGCTTACCGTAAAAAGCGGCGGCGAGCTGATTTTTGTGGTGAACAGCTCCATTAACGTTCTCGGTACGTTTAACGTGGCAATAGGTGGTCTTGTGATAAATTCGGGGCGGTTTACCCTTGCGGATACGGGCGAAATGAATATTTACGGGGAGTTCCGCTCATCGGTCAGCGCAATACTGAAAATAAAGGGTAAGCTTACGGTATATAATCAGGGTGTGTTCAAAAGCTCCTCCCACAACAGCTTTTTTGACACGAGCAGAACCTTCTGCAAGGGGAAAATGACCTTCCTCAAAAGCAGCGAAACACGGATTTCGGGACAGGTGAACATTACCGAAAAGGGCGAGGTGCATTTTCAGGGGCTTTGCGCCATAACCTTAAGCGGCTCTGTTGACAATTACGGCTACGTTTCGGTGGGAAAGCTGGGGGACCTTAAAATAAGCGGCAGTCTGATTCTGCGGCAGAAAAGCGACTATAACCGTTTCGGCAATACGGCGGTTACATTGAGCGGAAACCTTGCGGATAACCGTGAGGCGCAGAAATATACACAGCTTACCGTTGCGACCCTTGTGGACGAGCCAGACGCACATCTTCGTGGCATTGACGTTTCCTTTGCACAGGGGGATATTGACTGGGAAAAGGCGGCTGCTTCGGGAATTGATTTCGCCATTATCCGTGCAGGACGGGGAAACACCAACATAAGCCCTATGAAAGCGGACAATTACTTTGAAAAGAACATAACCGAGGTAACCGCCAACGGTCTTGACGTGGGAGTTTATTTTTACAGCTATGCCGAAACCGTTGAGGAGGCGGAGGCGGAAGCCCGCTTTTTCGTAAGTCTTATTGAGGACTACACCGTTACATATCCCGTAATTCTCGATATGGAGGAGGAATTTCAGGCGGGACTGCCGGGAGAAACCCTTACAAAAATGATTGACGCCTTTTTCGGAGTGGTAATGGAAGCAGGCTATTTCCCAATGCTCTACTCCTACAAAAGCTGGCTGGAAAGCAACCTTGATATGAGAATACTGGATAAATATGCCGTCTGGCTTGCCCAGATTGCGCCCTATCCCTCCTATGACGGAGCATTCTATATGTGGCAATATACCTATTCGGGAAAAGTAAACGGCATAAAGGGAGATGTTGACCTTGACATTTCCTACCGTGATTTCCCCTCCATTTTCCGAAAAAATAAGCTTAACAGGCTGTGATTATTTGATGGCATAACCAATGCGGCGAAAATTGCAATATTTTCCGCAGCTAACAGAATGACAACCGAAAAATGCCTTTATAAAGCCATTCGCAACCAATAGTTGCGGAAATGAAAACCGAAATGTATTGCGCAACCGCAGGGTTTCTTGCTATAATAACCGCAGAAACCAAGGGAAAAGCAGACCGACGTAAGTCCGGGAATACTTTGGTAAACATAATAAATAACATACCTTTTTAATGGGGGATAAGAAAATGAACATTGAAGTAGCAAACAGACTGGTAGAATTCAGAAAGAAAAACGGCTTATCACAGGAACAGCTTGCGGAGAAAATCGGCGTAAGCAGACAGGCTGTTTCAAAGTGGGAACGCAGCGAGGCTTCACCCGACACGGACAACCTTATAATGCTGGCAAGACTTTATAATGTATCTCTTGACGAGCTGCTCAAAACGGAGGAGGATATACCGATTCCCGAAAAGGAAGAGCCAAAGCAGGAGGAACAGCCCGAAGCAAGCGGCTTTGACAATTCAGCCGAGCAGACGGAGAATAATTCCGGAAACGACAAGAAAAACGAGTATGTTCATATCGGACTTGACGGGATTCACGTTGAGGACGGAAAGGACTCGGTCCATATAGGAATGGGCGGAATACACGTTCAGTCAAAGGACAGCGACAACGTTGACGTAAGTCACGAGGGAGTTTTCGTCAACGGCGAGCGTGTTGACGAAAAGTGGAAGAAAAAGCACAGGCACAGTATATGGAGCAGCTTTCCCTATGTAATAGTATGCATTATTGCTTTTCTCGGCTTAGGCTTTTTCGCGGGACTGTGGCATCCGGGCTGGATGGTGTTCTTGACAATTCCGCTGTTTTACGGACTTGTTGAAGCAATAACAAAGCGGAATATGAACAAATTCCCCTTTGCTGTGCTGACTGTAATTGTATTCCTTTGCCTTGGCTTCTTCCTTGGAATGTGGCATCCGGGCTGGATTGTATTCCTCACAATACCCATTTACCATTGGATTGGTCATGAGATAAACCGTCACCGCAAGGAAAACAGCAAGGTTGAGATAAATTTTTCCACTGATGACGACTAATCAGAATGTGGATAAATCGCCATACTGAAATATAGCTTTTTCAACAAAGAGAATGCTCCGTTATTAAGCGGAGCATTTTTCATAATATATTCAGCAAATCGGGCTGCTGCTTATCCCTGTAAAGCTCAATAAGCCGTCTTGCCACATCGCACTCGGTTAAAAGCTCCTCGTCCTCCGCAGCCGCCAGCGCCTGTATTTTCACAATGGTAGCCGTAATTTCCAGCAGATGCTCCTTGTCGGTAATGAAAACGTGCTTTGACATAAACTCCTGCCAGCTTTCGTCCGCCTTTTCCGCCGCAAGCCTTGCGCCCCTGAAGTCCTCCGAGGAAAAGCTGTCCTCCGCAAGATAAAGGGCGTTTACCACCTTTTCCGAGGTGTTTTCAATGTAAATGCAGCTGCCAACTCCGATTATAAGCAGCATAACAATAATAAATGCACAGAGTAATACCCTTTTCACTTGGCCTTGCCCTCCTTTATATCGTAATTTTTCAGCACCAGGGTGTATTTGCCGCCGCTGTCGCAGCTCATAAGGAAAATCCTTGAAAGCTCCGTTTTGTTTTCGGCAATGATTTTGTCAACCCACCCTCTGCCTATGCCGATTTCCTTAAGCCCGTTGCTGTCGATTTCCCCGTCCTTGATTATTACCGTAGGGGGATTTTTGCCGTCGCCTTGCTTTTCGAGGAAATTTATCTTGCCCGTTGTTTCAACAATTGCGTACTGCACCTGTGAAATATCGAAAATATCATGCTCTCTCATAGCCTCCGTTACATCGTCAATTGTGTAGCGGAGGCTTTTCAGCTGTAACTGGTCGATTTCTCCGTCCTTGATTATTATTTTGGGACTGCCTGTTACAAGAGTGCGGATTTTGGTGTTTTTCAGCATTATCCCTGACATAAAAACGTCAAGACACACTATCATAAGAATAGGCATAATTCCCATTATCATTGGCATTGAGGGGTCTTCAAGGGAAAGGGTGGCAATATTTGAAACAAGAATTGTGGTTACAAGCTCCGAGGGCTGCAATTCTCCAAGCTGCTTTTTGCCCATAAGCCGCAGAGCAAAAATAACAAGCAGATACAGCAGCACCGAGCGAATAATAATTATCAGCATAAAATCATTCCTTGTCCGTTTTGCATTATTTTGCGCTTAATGTATGAAAATATGCCGAAAGGATAAAATAATGACAAAATCGGCAGGAATGTGAAAGGAGAGCTTATGGGAAAACTTGCGGCGGATCTTGAAAAAAACACGATTAACATAAAAAATCTTATGGACAGCTCCTCCGACCTTACAATGAAATTCGGCAAGGTGGGCGGCAGAAAAATCTGCATTGTTTTCTGCGAGGGGCTTGCAAGCACAAATACAATGGCGGATCTGATTTACCGCCCTCTTAACAGTATCGGAAATGAAAAGGAAATACCCTTTAAGCGGCTGGTGGAAATGGTGCAGGACGAGCTTCTCCTTGCGGGAGAGCAGGTGACGGTAAAGGACTATGACCAGCTTGCACAAAGGATAATGTCGGGCTTTGTGATAATTCTCATAGACGGGCTTGATTACGGAATTGGCGTGGGAGTTCAGGGCTATCAGGCAAGAGGCATTGAAGAGCCAAGCACCCATATAAATCTGCGCGGCTCACGGGAGGGCTTTGTGGAGGTAATCAGAACAAACATTTCCATGGTTCGCAGGCGAATGAAAACTCCCGACCTTGTGTTCAACATACAGACAATCGGTGACAGAAGCCATACGGATATCTGCGTGTGCTATTTACGGGACAAGGTGGACAAAAAGCTGCTTGCGGAGGTGCAGAAGCGCATTGACGGAATTGAGCTGAACACCATACTGGAAAGCGGCTACATTCAGCCCTTCCTTGAACAAAAGGGGGATATTCTCTTTTCCGAGGTGGGAGTTACCGAGCGGCCGGATACCTTTGCCGCCAAGCTTTACGACGGAAGAGTGGGTATTCTGGTTGACGGAACGCCCTTTGCGTTGTTCGTCCCTCATCTTTTTGTTGAGAATTTCTCCACAATTGACGATTACACGGGAAAGCCGCTGCCTGCAACTGTTTTCAGACTGCTGCGGTATTTTGCCTTTGTCTGCTCCGTACTGCTGCCGGGCTTTTACGTTGCTCTTGCCAACTTCAACCCCGAGCTTTTCCCTAACAGCCTGCTCCTTAATCTTACCGCCTCCATTCAGAAAACCCCCTATCCGCTCCTTGTGGAATGTCTGATAATCCACATTTTCTATGAGATAATGCGTGAAGCAGGTTTGCGGCTGCCCCAGAATATCGGTCACGCTGTAAGCGTTGTGGGCGGTCTTGTTATCGGTGATATAGTGGTGTCGGCAGGACTTGTGGGAGCGCCCCTGCTGCTTATTGTGGCGATTTCGGGAATAACCTGCTTTGTTGTGCCCGACCTTTACGAAAGTATTGCGGTAATGCGCTTTGCCTTTATTATGGCAGGCGGAATGTGGGGAATTTTCGGCCTTACCGTTGTGGGAATGTTCTTTATTATAAAGGTCTGCTCCATGTCCTCCTACGGAATACCTCACCTTGCCCCCGTTGCGCCCTTTACCTTTAAGGCAATGCGTGACGTATTCATTCACGCAGGCTGGCGCACCCTTGCAAAATCGGATATGGAAATTCAGAAAATGAACGGAGTTACAATTGACCATGACAACTAAAACGGGCAAAATAAGCTATATGCAGCTTGGGGCAATGCTTATTCTCTGCCGCATTTTCGCCTCTGCAATGAGCTTTCCCGCCGAAGCGCCCTTGTTCGGTATGCAAAGATTTACAGTCATAATCTGTGCAAAAATCCTCCTTGCCGCTATGTTTATTCCCGTATTTTTCATTGCGAAAAATTACGGCGGAGAAAGCTTTCTGTCCATTGCGGCGGAAAAAAGCAAGGCGATGGGCTGGATTTTCGGCATTATATACGGCTTGACTCTCCTAAGTATGGCGGTTATTTCCGTAGTGAAATTCGAGTATTACACAAGCTCCACCATTATGAATAAGGCAAGCGCTCTCCTGCTTATAACCCTGCTTATACTTGTTTCGCTGTACGGCGCATATAAGGGCATTGAGGCAATGGGCAGAGCGGGGAGCATTGTCCTCGTCGTTTTCGCAGGCTTTCTTATTCTTATGGTAATCGCCCTTTCGGGAAAAATGAACCTTGTGTATCTTTACGGCGCAGTTATTGACAACAGCGAAACCTTTATAAGCGAGGTAATAACCGAGCTTTCCCGAAACAGCGAGGTACTCCTTTTTGCGGTGCTTGCGGAATACGTCAGCGAAAAGGCTCACAGAGCGGTTTATGTTTATATAGCGGCAATCGGTGCTGTTATACTTGTGCTTGCTTTCCTGTCAATAACCGTGCTTGGACCTTATATGGACAGCGTTTCCTTTCCTGTTTATACTCTTGCTTCAATGTCGGATATTGTGCTGTTTCACCGTCTTGACGGAATTGACGTGGGAGTGTGGGTGTTGGCGGCAATCGTTAAGGTGGCTCTTTTTGCAATTGCCTTTGAAACCGCCGCTTATCACCTATGCGGAGAAAAGGCTGCACGGCTTGCGCCTCTTGTATTTCTTGCCGCAACGGGTATTCTTGGCTGGTATTTCTCCGAAAACAAGGAGATAATTATGTATGCAAAGGGCTTTTTCAACACGGGAATACCTCTTGTGATTTCGGGCTTTTTACTGCCGCTTGTTTCCCTTTGCATTGCGAAAAGGAGGAGGAAAAGTGAAAAGGCTGATTTGTTTGACAGTATTGGTTAGCTTGTTGCTTACCGGCTGCGTTCCCCATACGGAGCTTAACGAACGTGCAATAATTGAGGCAGTGGGAATTGATTTTGACAATGGGCAATATACGGTGACAATGCAGTATTACAACACCCTCGGCTCGGAATCCGACGATATTTCCGAAACAAACGTGCTTACCGCCAAGGGAACAGGCAGCAGCGTTTACAACGCCATTGCGGACGCAGGCTTTTCCGACGGAAAAACCCTTATGTTCGGCGTAAACCAGCTTATAATAATAGGCGAAAATGCCGCCAGTAAGGATATTAAGGAGCTGCTTGGCTTTGCCACCACCTATTATCAGAGCCATTCGGACGTGAAAATTGCGGCTTCTGAGGGAACGGCGGAAAATATTCTGTCCGTGAAATTCAAGGAGGGGCTTATTTCAACACAAAAGCTGAAATTCCTTTTTTCCAACGCCGAGGAAACAGGCTTTTCTGCAAACCGCAACATTATCGAGGTAATGTCTGCAATGAGCGGCTCAACGGAAAGCGTCTGCCTGCCCTTGCTTAAGGCTGTGTATACGAATTCGGACGTATCCGAGGACGGGCGCACCGTTGAAATATGCGGCGGCGTGGTTTACAAAAATAAGGTTATGGCGGACAAAATCAGTCTTGAAGCAATGTCGGGAGTGGAGCTGCTAAGCAACAAGGGCAAGGAAAGCGTGATTTCCCTTGTGTACGATGGTAAGGAAATTTCAGTAAACGCATACGGAATACGCACCGAAATAACCCCTTATATTGACGACGGACAGCTTGTATTCAGCGTAAAAACAAGAGCCAACGGGGAATTTCTCTCCGCAGACCTTAACGGAAACAATGCGGCATTAGCGGAGGAAATAGGCAGGCTGTCTTCGGAGCGGCTTGAAAGCCGAATGAAAAGAGCGGCAGAGGAGGCAGTTTTAAACCACGGCACAGACGTGCTTATGCTGGAGGCTGCTGTGAGAAACAAAAGCTACGGACTTTGGCTGGAGGTTAAGGACGGGTGGGAGGAAACGCTGAAAAACAGTCGGTTTGAGTTTGACACAAGGGTGGAGATAGACAGATACGGCATTGAACAATAGGTCAGACTGCATACAAACCGCCATCTGCATTGTCAGACCCATAACGGAAGGTGCAAAGCCTTGCTGTTATGGGTCTTTCTGACTTCCGTCGGATTTCCGCCGACCTTTTATTGCCGTTTTGAAAATGGCGGACTTTCCCTTTAAAGCTACATATTAGTAAGTTATGCACAAAAAGGTACTGTAAAATCAATAATACTTTGGTGAACACAGTACCTTGCAATACAAAGTACAATGTGATATAATAATGCTGTAAGAAAAACCGATAGCATAAAATGAAAAAGTTACGGCAAAAACGGAAAGGGCAGGTGACAATGTGAATTCACAGCTTAAACGGGGCACGCTGGAGCTTTGCGTGCTGTCTATTCTGAAGCGCGGCGACTGCTACGGCTATGAGCTTGTAAACCGTATATCGGAATGTATGCACGTTACGGAGGGCACAATTTATCCGCTGTTAAAGCGGCTGAAGGACAACGGCAGCATTGACTCCTACATTGTTGAATCCCAGGAGGGTCCGCCGAGAAAATACTACAATATAACCGATTTCGGCAGAACCGTTGCGGAAGAGCAGGAAAAAGAATGGTACAGATTTATCGAGGGAGTAAACGCTATATTAAAAGGGGGAGAAGGTTAAGATATGATTATTTGCAACAGCAAGGCTGAATTTATGAGCGTACTTGACAGCGAGCTTACAAAATACGGCATTACGGACAAGAGCGAGATTTTCAGCGATTTTGAACAGCATTTCACAGCAGGCATTGAGCAGGGACTTACCGAACAGCAGGTCTGCGAAAAGCTTGGGGACATTTCGGAAATTGCAAAGCAGTATGTAGATGAAGAAACGGCGGAACGTATCGAAGCGGCACAGGCAAGGGCGGAGGCTATGAAACAGCACACTGCGCCGCAGAACAGTACCGACAATGTGGGCAATTCACAGGGCTTTGAGGGCAACAGCTACGCAAGTCAGCCCGAACAGCCTGAGCCCTCTGCGGAAAAGCCATTTCAGGCTGACGCAGGAGCGGTTGTAGGAATTGTCTGCGTGGACGTTTTTGTGTTTACATGGGTGCTTCCTGCATTTGTATCAATAGTTATCGCTTATCTGTCAATACCTCTTTCGCTGGCTGTAAGCGGAATTTCCACCATTATAGGCGGTATTTTTGCCGCTTTCGGAACGGCTTTCCTTGTTGCGTCGCCCTTTGCGCCTGTAAGCACAATCCTGCTTGGCGTTATGGTTGCCGCTCTTGGCGGACTGGCGGCAATGCTTGGAATTGTCATTGTAAAAGGCACAATAAACGTATTCATCAACATAATCAACTGGCACGGCAGAGTGCTTTCGGGACATAACGTTATCCATAAGAAATTCGGCAAAAAGAACAAGGAGGCTGCACAATGAAAAAGTGGACTGTAATTTTTGCAATTGTGTTTGTGGTAGCCGCAATCGCATTCGGCATTTCGGTAGCGGCTTACGGAGTTACATGGGGCGAATACGGGGGAGTAGTAAACAGTATGTCAAATTTTGTGCCGAACGGAGAGCAAATGCCCGTTTCCGATTCAGAGCTTACGGGGGAATACAGCAATGTTGAAATATCCGTTATTTCGGCGGAAACGACAATTATTTTTGCCGATACGGACAAGGTAAAGGTGCATTACGAAACGGGAAACGCTTCAACCACCGTTTCTGCTGAAATAAGAAACGGCAAGCTTGAAATAAGAGAAAACGCACAGTTCTTCCTTTCGTTCCTTGGGGGCAGCTGGAGAAAATCCACGCTTGAAATCACAATGCCTCAAAAGGAGCTTGACAAGTTTACTTACAATGCAACAAGCGGCGATATTGAATTTGAGGGACTTACCGCAAAGAGAATCGACCTTAATTCCGTAAGCGGCAATATGAACTTGGGGCTTTTTGCAGAGGATATTGACATAAACACCGTCAGCGGAACAATTTCAATTACCAACTGCACCGACAGGGAATGTGATTCTCTCGCCATTTACTCTACCTCCGGCGATTACAACGTTTCGGGCTTCCATACACGGAAATTCACCATTGACACAACTTCGGGGGATTATAACCTGAGCGGAATGTCGGGAAAATGTGAAATCAATGCCACAAGCGGCTCAATAAGCGTTGATTTTGACCAGTGGAACGATGATGTTGACATAAACCTTATAAGCGGCAATGTAAGGCTTAACGTTCCCGAGGGCTCGGGTGCTGAAATTGACTTTACGGGAATGTCGGGCAGTGTAAGGGCAAGGCTCGGCGACTCGGAGGTGACTGTTGCCAAAAACAGCGGCAAAACAACGGCAGGCGGAGAAAACGTTCATAAGGTTACGGTTACCGCAACAAGCGGCGATGTAAGGATTGAGGATTAATCCGGTACTGAAAACTCTCTTTCTTTGGAAAGGGAGTTTCAGCTTGTCGAAAAAGCCATTTTAAAAGTTTAGGTCAAGCCTTTTTAAAGGCTTGCGGTTTCCAAAGGCAGAGCCTTTGGTCGGCTTCCGCAGAAGCCGAAATTCCCCAATGTAAAGCGATTTTTTGCAGGGGTTTGGGGCACTTTTTTCAAGAAAAAAAGCGCCCCAAAAGTGAATAATTAACACAACATAATTCTCGAAAAAGGTGCCAGTGGCACCTTTTTCGACGGACTGAAAACTCTCTTTCTTTGGAAAGGGAGTTTTTTATTTTTGTAACTCGCATCAAATTTCCTATTGTAATTTGCGCCAAAAAATGATATACTATATTGTATATAATTGTACCCGGTCAGAAATGGATGATAATATGAAAAAATGGAGCGTTAAAAAAACCGACCCTGTTGTGTCCGAAAAGCTGTCAAGGGACATCGGGGAAAACAGGCTTATTTCCGATATACTTGTGGGCAGGGGAATTGTTTCGAGAGAGGATTTGGAGCTTTTCATAAACGAAACGGAGCTTTCCGACCCTTTTGAAATTGCTGATATGGACAAGGCGGTGGAGGCAATTGAGGCCGCTCTTGAAAATGGCGACAAAATCACGGTTTACGGCGATTACGACTGCGACGGAGTTACCTCCACCGTAATACTTTATCAGTATTTGCAGACGGTGGGCGGCGAGGTTTCCTGGTATATTCCCACAAGGGACGAGGGCTACGGGCTTAATATGGCGGCAATAGACAAAATCGCCGCCGACGGCACAAAGCTTATCATTACCGTTGACAATGGTATTTCCGCCCACAAAGAGGCTGATTATATAGCAGAAAAGGGAATTACCCTTGTAATAACCGACCACCATCAGGTGCCCGAAACGCTCCCCAACGCTTACGCTGTGGTAAACCCACACAGAAGCGACGATATGTGCTCCTGCAAGAATTTGGCGGGCTGCGGAGTGGCTTTAAAGCTTGCAATGGCTCTGGAAAGAGATAACGAAACCGTTTTTGATATGTACGGAGATATGGCGGCAATAGGCACGGTAGGGGATATTGTTCCCCTTACGGGCGAAAACAGGATAATCGTCCGCCGAGGAATAGAAAACCTCACCCGTGACGAGGAGGAGTATTACAGCGAAAACGCAGGCTTAACAGCGCTTTTGAAGGCGGCGAAAATGGACGAATACCGACTGGATTCCACCGCCCTTGCCTTTGCAATATGCCCCAGGATAAATGCGGCGGGACGGTACGACAGCCCGAGGCACGCACTGGATTTGTTCCTCTGCGAGGACTATGACCTTGCGAAA
>CAMDZU010000006.1 GCA_945910715.1 uncultured Clostridia bacterium | reverse complement strand
AGTATTCGGAACACCTCGTAGAAAAATGCGGCAAAAAAGCCGAACACCGCAAAATCAACAAGCAGCATTAAGGTCTGTGGAATTGTTTCAAACATATTCCACCTACCTGAACAGCTTTGTTAAAATATTGCGTGGTCTTTTTTCGACGGTTTCGCCGTAGTAAACAGCGCAGACTGTTCCCTGCATTTCAAGGTCGCCCGTTTCGACGCTGACCTTGCTTATGTTGAGATTTTTTCCCTTTACGCAAAGCTCGCCTAACTCCGTCAGCAGGAAAACCTCGCTGTCGTTGAAGCTTTCGACCTCTTTTATCCCCGTCATCATTACGGAGCTGCGGTTCTGCATTAAAAAATTGTGATTGCCTTTCAGCTTTTCTTCCATAAACGCCTCCCATATACAAGGACAACTTTGTATATTCTATTCGGCGCATACGGAAAATATGTCACATACTAACAGCCGGTTAACCTACGGATAAAGACGGCGGGAATAATACGTCAAATCAAGGAAAACGACCGCAGACAGGCTTTGTGCCTGTCAAGGGCGTTTGACGAAGAGTGGGCGCATTATAACCGTTGTACTTGTTCGTAGGGTAATTGGCCGTTAGTATTATATAGCTTCATAAAGGTCTGCGGCTCCGTCCTTGCCTACAACCTCAACTACCTTTACCACTCTGACTTTAAGGGGAGTTTTGCCCATATTTATTTCGATTATATCCCCTGTCTTAACGTCATAGGAGGCACGGGCAGGCTTGCCGTTTACAATTACCTTGTCTGCGTCGCAGGCCTCGTTTGCCACCGTTCTGCGCTTAATAAGACGGGATACCTTTAAATACTTGTCAAGTCTCATATTTTTCCTTTCCATACAAAAAGGCGGCACAAGCCACAATGTGCAAGTGCCGCCATAATGCCGTTAAACAGCTTACTTAGCAACAGCGTCCTTTAATGCTCTGCCTGCCTTGAATGCAGGAACCTTTGTTGCTTCAATCTTGATCTTTTCGTGTGTCTGTGGGTTTACACCCTCTCTTTCAGCTCTTGCACGAACCTCGAATGTACCGAAGCCAACCAACTGAACCTTGTCGCCCTTTACAAGAGCGTCTGTGATAGAATCGATAACTGCGGAGATTGCAGCCTCTGCGTCCTTCTTTGTCATATCAGCCTTTTCAGCTACTACTGCTACTAATTCTGCCTTTGTCATTTTGTGACCTCCAAATAAAATAATTATATATCAGGAATTTTTAGCCTGCTTCCAGAGCTCGTCGAGAGCCTCGGCAGACATTTCCTCCAAGACCTTGCCTTGTTTTTCGGCAATAGTCTCAACTTCCCTAAAACGCATTATAAACTTATTTATGGCGCTTGTCAAGGCTTTTTCGCTATCTTTTTTCAAAAAACGTGCCAAATTACAGCAGGAAAACAGAACATCGCCCAATTCTTCCTCAATTTCGGCATCAATTCCGCCCTCTATTGCGTCCTCAAGCTCGCTTATTTCGCTCTTTAAACAGTCCATAACGTCCTCGGTGCTCGCAAAATCAAGTCCTGCGTTTGCGGCGCGCCTTCCCACCTTTTCCCCTCTCATAAGGGCTGGCAGCAGCTTTGGCACGCTCATAAGCCTGTCGCTTGCCTTTTCCTCGCCTTTGGACTCACTTTTCAGCTTATCCCAGTTTTTCAGCACGTCGTCCGAAGTATTCACCTTTACTTCCCCGAAAACGTGAGGGTGACGGTAAATCATCTTTTTGCAGATTCCGTCGCACACGCCGTCAAAGTCAAAGCTTTCCTTTTCACGCTCAATTTCCGTATGGAAAACCACCTGAAGCAGCAAATCTCCCAGTTCTTCCTTAAGCAAATCTGCATTTTCGCTGTCGATTGCCTCCACAACCTCGTAAGCCTCTTCAAGTACGTCCTTGCGAATGGATTTGTGATTCTGCTCCCTGTCCCACACGCAGCCATTTTCCGAGCGTAAAATCGTCATTATTTCAAGCAAATCCTCAATATTATATTTTTCCTTAAATTCAAACATATACCTTATCCAATCCTTTTATTTTTTCTTTCTATATATTACCTCAAAATTCTGTGAAATGCAAGCCTGAATCGCAGATTTTCTCCTTGAAACCGCTTTTTTCAGCTTATTTTTACGGGTAATGGCAATAAGGGCAAAATAAATCATTCCTCCAAGCAATGCCGAGCACATAAGCCTGATGATTTCGTTCAGATTGCAGAAAAGCACGTCATAGCCTATTCTTGCTCCAATTCCGCACAAAACCGAGCCTATAAGCGGAGGAAGGGTTATTTCCAAAAGGCCTATTTTCCCTTTGATAAGCCTTTTCAAGGCGATTATTCCGGCAACGCTAATTACAATGTTTGACATTGCTCCGGAAATTGCCGCTCCTGCAATATTAAGCTGCGGTATAGGAATAAGCAGCAGATTTCCGCCAAGCTTTACCGCTCCACCAAGAAGCATAAGCTTAACGGGAATATCCGAGCGGTTTACCGCCTGAAAAACCGAAAAAAGCGCACCTGCCGCCCCGAAAAAGATTCCTGCCGCTCCAAGCACTTCAAGGGGGAGAATACTCACTCCTGCCTCCGACGGACGGGATGCGTAAAGCAGATTTACAACAGGCTCCGACATAAAGGCAAAGGCGGCGCAGATAGGCAGCCCTATTGAAAAAGTCCCCCTGAACAAAAGAGAAATGCCCTGCATGAGCCGAGCGTTGTCCTTTACCTCCCACGCCGCCGCAATATCGGGAAGGGTGCTTTTTCCCACAAGAGAGGTCATTGAGGGAACAAGCATAAAAAGGGACATTACAATGCCTGTATAGCTGCCGTAAACAAAGCTGCCGAAGTCCGACATTGCCGTGCCTGCGGACAATACGCCGTCGTAATTCTCAATGAAAAATCTTGTATTGTTGATTACAGAGCTGCCTATACAGTTAGGTATGGTAAGCATATCTATAAAGGAGCTTAAATTAGCGCACAATGCTCCTGCCGCAACGGGAATACACTGTAATATTATCTGCTTTGCAAGGTCATGGCTGTCTGCGGTAACGTTGCTGCTGCAAATGTCGTTTTCGGTAATGCCGTCGGAAATGCGCCTGCTTTTCACAAACAGATATGCCATTCCCGCAAATTCGCTGAGCGTAACCCCCAGCACCGCACCTGCCGCCGCAAAGGGCACAAGACTCTCATTATCCATTATGCAGCCGCCGTATTCCATAATGAAGTATGCCGCTCCGAGTCCCAGCACCGCCTTGAAAACAGCCTCAACCACCTGTGAAACGGCGGTAGGGGTCATATTCATAAGCCCCTCGTAATAGCCTCTGTAAACCGCCGCAATACAGCAGAAAAAAGCCGAGGGCGCAATTGCGATTATTGCAAGGCAGCTCTGAGGAGAACCGGCAATATAAACCGAAAAGGGCTGTGCAAGAATAAGCATTACCGCCGTGCCGAGAAGTCCTGCGATTATGCCGATATACATTGCCGTCCTGCGGATTTTACGAACGTTTCCGAAGCGGCAAAGGGTGATATTCTGTGCAACCATTCGGGTTACCACCGTAGGCAAAGCCGCCGCTGTAAGGGCAAGCACAGGCGAAAAAAAGCTGTACGCCGTGGAGAAATTGCCCATGCCTATTCCCCCTAAAATATTGGTAAGAGGGATTTTCAGCACCGCTCCGATAATTTTGGTCACCACCATTGATATAAAAAGAATGGCTGTGTTTTTCTTTACGCTGTTCTGTTTTTCCATACACTGTGTCCTTTCCTTTTTATAAAATTTATTGAAAGCAGGACAGCTTTATAACTTTTTGCACAAAATTTCCTCGTTAAATGGCTCAAATTGTAAACTAAAAATCCTTGACATTGTTAAAAAATAGCTGTACAATATATAATAGATTATTATGTAAAAACGGAGGACAAATAAAATAATGGCAGAAAAACAGCTTCACATGCTTCTGATATACCCCGACTTTCTTGAAGAGGAAATGTTCAACCGCAACAAGCTGGGCAATTACAGCGAGGGACTTGCTTCAATTTCCGCAGTTTTAAAGCAGGGCGGTTACAGGGTTTCCCTTTATCACGAGCTTTATATGCCCACAAAGGAAGAGTTTATCGCAAAGGTAAAGGAATTTAACCCGGATGTCATCGGCTTTTCAATGAGAACCACAGCCGTCCCCTTTGTTACCGAAATGGCAGGCTGGCTTGACGACGAGCTGCCCGACATTTACGTTACCGTAGGCGGCTATCACGCAATTCTTGTGCCCGACGAATGTATAAAAATAAGAGGCATCGACGCCGTAACCGTAGGCGAGGGCGAATATCCTCTCCTTGAGCTTATGGACTCAATGCGTGATGGACAGATGCGCACCGATATTCAGAGCATCAACTTCAAAATGCCCGACGGCTCAATTATCAAAAACCCCGTAAGACCTCTTATAGAGGATCTGGACCAACTGCCTTTCCCTGATTTTGACCTGTTCGACTACGCAAACCTTGACCGCTCAAAGAACTTTACCGCAATGGTAATGCTGTCAAGAGGCTGTCTTTTCAGCTGCACCTACTGCGGAAACTCACAGTTCAGGAATATTTACCCCAACAAGCAGAAATACTGCCGTTTCAGAAGCCCCCAAAAGGCAATCGAGCTTCTTGAGCTTTTACTTAGCAAATACCCGTTCATCAAGTATATTGAGTTCCGTGACGCTATTTTCAATATGTACAAGGACTGGTTCTATGAGTTTATGCCAATGTACATCGAGAAAATCCACCTGCCCTTTAACTGCAACCTGCGTTTTGATACTCTTGACGAGGAAATGGTAAAGACCCTTAAGGCAGGGGGCTGCTATATGATAGACATTGGTCTTGAAAACGGCAACGAGGAATTCCGCAGGAAGTACCTCCACAGAAATATGAAAAACGACCACATGATCGAGGTTTCAAAGTGGTTCAGAGAAAACAAGATTACCGCTCTCACCTACAATATCGTCGGTCTGCCCTACGAAACACTGGAGCTTTCGCTGGAAACGGTAAAGCTTAACGCAAAGCTGGACGTTGATAAGGTTATCCCCAACATTTTCTACCCCTATCCAATGACCATACTTGAAAAAACCGCAAGGGACGCAGGCTTTATCGACCCCTCTGTTGACCCCAACGACCCTGTACAGCTTCGTATGCCCCAGTATCCAAAGTACGATATACTCTATATGGCGTACAACTTCAACAAATTGGTTAAGAAATTCAAGGCGATTTACGAGCTGCCGCCAGAAAAGGCAAAAATCGAGGAAGAAAAGCTTACAAAGAAGATCTGCTCGCCCAAATATCCGAGAAAATTCCTATATAAGACCGCCAAGGCAAAGGAAGACGCATTTATCTGGGCAAAGCGCACACTGAAAAAGGTTTCACCAAAGCTGTTCATTTTCTTGAAAAACAAGACAATGAAAGAAGTAAAAAAATCATAATTTTTGAAATTTTTACTTGACAAACGGCAAAAATAGGTTTATTATAATAAAGCAGTGTATTAGTACTGCAAAGTCCAAAACTAAATTCTGAGGTTTATTATGATTTCAGCAATCCTTACAGCAGCCTTTATATTTTGGTTTAGCTCAAGCTTTTACTTTAGCTTTGGGTTTTATCGCAATGCCGAAAATAAAGTTGCCGAAAAGGAATGCAAGGTTGTGTAAATTTCAGTAGGTTAAAGTACTGATATGTTAAGGCTTGTGCTTAGGCAACTAAGTACAAGCCTTTTTGTGTATCGGAAATTTTTACAAAAGGAAGGAAAAACAAAATGATTATCATCTTAAAGCCAAACGCACCCGAAAAGGAAGTGCAGGACTTATCCTCATGGATTGAAGCCCAGAACGTAAAAATCAACAAGGTAACAGGTACTCAGAAAACAATCCTCGGTCTTATCGGCGATACCCATAAGATTGATATGGAGGCAATTCAGGCTATCGACATTGTTGACTCCGTTCAGCGTGTTCAGGAGCCGTACAAGGGCGTAAACAGAAAATTCCACCCCGAGGACACTGTAATCAACGTAGGCAGCGCAAAAATAGGCGACGGAAACGTTGCGGTAATTGCAGGACCCTGCTCAGTTGAAAGCGAAGAACAGATTATCGACACAGCGCAGAAGGTTAAGGCGGCAGGCGCAAATCTGTTAAGAGGCGGCGCATTCAAGCCAAGAACCTCTCCCTACTCATTCCAAGGCATGAGAGCGGAGGGTATCGAGCTTCTTCTCAAGGCAAAGAAAGCAACGGGACTTCCCATTGTAACAGAGCTTATGTCCCTTGCTCATATTGATTTCTTCGCTGATGTTGACGTTATTCAGGTAGGCGCAAGAAATATGCAGAACTTCGAAATGCTGAAGGAGCTTGGCCACTGCGACAAGCCGATCCTCTTAAAGAGAGGTCTTGCAAATACAATTGAGGAGCTTTTAATGTCTGCCGAATACATTTTCGCAGGCGGAAACCAGAACGTAATCCTCTGCGAAAGAGGTATCAGAACCTTTGAAACAATGACAAGAAACACTCTCGACCTTTCCGCAATTCCCGTTCTTAAAGAACGCACTCATCTGCCGATCGTTATCGATCCAAGCCATGCTACGGGCAAGTACGAGCTGGTTGAGCCAATGGCAATGGCTGCTGTTGCGGCAGGCTGCGACGGTCTTATTATCGAGGTGCACAACAATCCGCCAAAGGCTCTCTGCGACGGCGCACAGTCCCTTACTCCCGAGCATTTCGACCGCTGCATGAAGAAGTGCAGAAAAATTGCAGGCGCTCTTGACAAGAATATCGGTACACTGTAATGGAGAAAATAACGGTAAACGCAAGCAGAACCTATGATATACTCATAGGCTCCGGCTTGCTTAAGGACTGCGGCAAATATATAAGAGAGGTTTCCTCCGCAAAAAAAGCCGCCGTTGTTACAGACGACAACGTTGATAGGCTGTACTCGGAAAAGGCTGTAAAAAGCCTTGAATCAGAGGGCTTCACCGTTGTGAAATTCGTTTTCCCCCACGGAGAGCACAGCAAAAGCCACGAAACACTTTTAAACCTCTACGAGTTTCTTGCGGAAAACGATATAACAAGGACGGATTTGCTGATTGCGCTTGGCGGCGGCGTTGTGGGAGATTTAACGGGCTTTGCGGCAGCAAGTTTCCTCCGAGGAGTTGAGTTTGTGCAAATTCCCACTTCCCTGCTTGCACAGGTGGACAGCTCCGTAGGCGGCAAAACCGCCGTAAACATCAGGGCGGGCAAAAACCTTGTAGGCGCATTCAATCAGCCCATACTGGTAATTGCAGACACGGATACCCTTGATACGCTGACTGAGGAGTTTTTCGCAGACGGAATGGGCGAGGTTGTAAAGTACGGTATGATTCGCTCGGAAAAGCTGTTTGATTTGCTGATGAAAGGCAATGCAAAGACTAATATTGCTGAAATCATCAAACAATGCGTTGAAATAAAGCGTGACGTTGTTCAGCACGACGAGCACGACACAGGCGAGCGTATGATTCTCAATTTCGGTCACACGCTTGGTCACGCCATTGAAAAATACTACAACTACGAGGGAATAACCCACGGTAACGGCGTTGCAATCGGAATGGCTGTTATCAGCGGAATTGCCGAGAAAAAAGGCCTTGTGGCAAAGGGAGTTACCGAAAAGCTAATCTCCTGCCTTAAAGCAAACGGACTGCCCTATCAGACGGAAATACCAAAGGAAAAGCTGTTTGAGCTGTCCCTCAACGACAAAAAGCGCGCTTCATCAAAAATACGCATTGTGCTTTGCCCCGAAATCGGAAAATGGGAAATAAAAACTCTCACAATTGACGAATACAAGGACTTTCTTACGAAATAATGGTAGCTATGGATATAAGAATTACACCAAACAAGCTTGCGGGAAGCCTTACCGTCCCCGCCTCAAAAAGCATTTCACACCGTGCGGTTATCTGTGCCGCTCTTGCGGAGGGAGAAAGCGTTATTTACAACCATCTGGAATGTGTTGACACCGAAGCCACAATGGGCGCAATGTCGGCTCTTGGCGCAGAAATCAGGGTTGACGGCAGCACCGTAAGGGTAAAGGGAATTTCAGCTCCAAGCCGGAATATCGGAGTAAACTGCCACGAAAGCGGCTCTACACTGCGGTTTTTGATGCCCGTTGCGGCGGCGCTTGGAGCGGAATCCGTTTTCAGCGGTCAGGGAAAGCTCCCCGAAAGACCCGTTACCCCCTACTTTACAGAATTTGAAAAGCATGGTATAATATTTACGCAAAAGCAAATGCCATACCGTTTCAGCGGAAAGCTTAAAAGCGGCGAATACACAATGTCGGGGGATATTTCCTCCCAGTTCATTACGGGACTGCTTTTTGCGCTGCCTATGCTGGACGGGGACAGCAGTATTGTTCTTACCTCTCCTCTCCAGTCAAAGCCTTATGTTGACATTACAATTGACTGTATGAAGAAATACGGCATTGTGGTTGAGGAAACTGAAAACGGTTATTTTGTCAAGGGAAATCAGAAGTATCGCCCATGCAATTACACCGTTGAGGGGGATATGTCCCAGGCTGCCTTTTTCCTTGTGGGAAACTGTATCGGCGGCAATATAAGTCTTTCGGGACTGAATATGGACAGCGTACAGGGCGATAAGGAAATACTGCGGATTACCTCTGAATTTGCCAAGGACAATCAGCCCTTTGACATTGACGCAGAGCAGATTCCCGACCTTGTTCCCATACTGACTGTACTTGGCACCTTTGGCAAGGGCACTTCATATATCAGAAACTGTGCAAGGCTCCGCATAAAGGAATGTGACAGGCTTGACGCCATTTCAACCGAGCTAAACAAGCTTGGAGCAAATGTGGAAATTGTCGGCGACGCTCTGAAAATAGAGGGTGTTGAAAAGCTTAACGGCGGCGTTTGCGATTCGTGGAACGACCACCGTATCGCAATGTCCCTTGCAATTGCGTCGCAGCGCTGCACAGGAGAGGTTGTAATAACGGGGGCAAACTGCGTTGCAAAATCCTACCCCAATTTCTTTGAGGATTTCGGCAGGCTTGGAGGTAAATTCGATGTCATCACTGTTTAAGGGCGAAAAGCTTTCGGTTTCGGTTTTCGGGGAATCCCACGGCGCAGGAATAGGCGTTGTTATTGACAATGTGCCTGGCGGAGAGAAAATCGACTTTGAAAAAATTCTTGACTTTATGGCAAGGCGGGCGCCAAAAAAGGACGGCACAAGCACAATGCGCTCCGAAAAGGACTTTCCAGAGATTATGTCGGGCATTGTGGACGGAGTAACGACAGGCACTCCTATCTGCGCCGTAATTCGGAATACCGACCAGCATTCCGCCGATTACAAAAGCGTTTCCCACAAGGCAAGACCGGGTCATGCCGATTACACAGGCTATGTGCGCTACAACGGCGCAAACGATTTGAGAGGCGGCGGACATTTTTCGGGAAGACTTACCGCCCCGGTTTGCTTTGCAGGTGCAGTCTGCGGTCAGATTTTAGAGCACAGAGGAATTTATTCAGGGGCGCATATCGGCTCTGTAATGAACGTGAAGGACGAAAGATTCAATCCTGTTGACATAAAAAAAGAGCTTCTTGAAGAAATCAAGAAGCGCTCCCTGCCACTTATCGACGAAAGCAAAACCGAGGAAATAAAGGGCATTATTCTTAACGCAAGAGAAACCCTCAACTCCGTTGGCGGTACTATTGAGTGCGCCATAATCGGAATGCCTGTGGGAATCGGCTCGCCTATGTTCGACGGCATCGAAAACCGCATTTCACAGCTTGTTTTCGGTATTCCTGCCGTAAAGGGAATCGAATTCGGCGCAGGCTTTGATGCAGCAAATATGTACGGCAGCGAAAACAACGACCCGTTCTATATGGACGGCGATGTAATAAAAACCGTTACCAACAATGCAGGAGGAATTTTAGGCGGTATAAGCACAGGAATGCCTATAATCTTCCGTGTTGCGGTGAAGCCTACTCCCTCTATTGCACGTCCCCAGAACACGGTTGACTATGTGGAAATGAAGAACGAGGTACTTGAAATAAAGGGCAGACACGACCCTTGTATTGTTCAGCGTGCTGTTCCCTGCATTGAGGCGGCGGCAAATATTGCTATTCTTTCAATGATATGACGGAGGATTTATGGGTGTTGACGTTCCGAGAATAATGCTTGACGATGTTTTCGATATTCGGATTTTCATTTGCTATCTGCTGGACAGCTTCGGCACGTTAAGCGGAAAGCAGATAAACGATATTGCCGTTTTGTCCGATTCCGTCAACTATTTTGACCTTGTTGACGCACTTTCGGGTATGGAGGGAAAGGACCTTGTTTCCGTAACGCAAGAGGGCAATGAGAAAATTTACGGGCTGCTTCCCCACGGAGAGCTTGCGCTTAACGAGTTTTTGTCCCGTATTCCCCGTTCAATTCAGGAGAAATCCTATGACGCAGGCAAAAAGGTCATTGAACAGACAAGGCTTGAAAAATCCATAAGGTGCTTTATCACCAAAAACGAAAACAACACCTATACCCTCACCGTCCGCTTTCTCAACGAGATAGGCGGACCCGATATGATGAAAATAGAGGTGTTTGCCCCTACAAGAGAGCAGGCGGAGAAAATGCAGAAACGCTTTCTCGAAAACCCCTCCGAAATAGTTGCAAACACCATGAATCTATTTATTAAATAATGAGGAAATGAAGTTGACATCGTGTTTTGCTTCACTAACTGTCCAGCGGACAGTTAGTGAGTACATACTGATTACAGTCCCATTCTGCGCAGCATTTCCGTTACGGCTTGTCTGCGCTTTTCCGTTTCCTCGGTGTTAACGGTATAACTTTCGCCGTCCGATTCAAGAACATCACTCTCTCCTGCTTCTTTTGGCAGGAGAGCTTTTTTTATTATTATGCGGTTTTCGCTGTCGTCCTCAAGTACCGCATATTCTCCCTCAAATCTGTCGATTGTATAAAACATTTACTCGCCGCCTTTGCTTACATTAACCTCTAAGCTTTCTCCGTTGCTTACAAAAACAATATTGCCGTTCAAATCTGTGCGGTAAACCTCAGCCACTTTCTGATACCGTTTCAGCACGCTTTTGTGAGGGTGATTGTAGGAATTGGGAGAGCCTACCTCAATAACGGCATACTTCGGAGAAACCGCCTTTATGAACTTTTTAGAGCTTGAAGTGCTGCTGCAGTGATGAGGTACTTTAATTACGTCTGCGGAAAGGTCCGCACCGCTGTCCATAATGTCGTTTTCAGCAAGCTCCTCAATATCTCCCGTGAACAAAAAGCTGTTTTCCCCGTGGGTAAACTTCATTACCACCGAATAATCGTTCAGTCCCTCATAATCCGCTACGGGAGCAAGAATTTCCATTCTGCAGTTGTTGCCAAGGTCGTATTCCGTGCCTGCCTTTGCGTACTCAGCCTTTATATTGTTGCGTGAGATTGCTTTCAACAGCCTTGTATAGGTGGAGGTAGTGGGAACAATACTGTCCTGAAGCTTCGGCATAATGACCGTATCCGTTGGAAATTCGTCAAGGATATAGCTCATACCCCCTGCATGGTCGGAATGTGGATGAGTTACAATGACGTAATCCAGCTTTGTAACGCTCTGCGCCTTCAGATAGGCGATAACGCTGTCCGCATATTCCCACTCGCCGCAGTCAATAAGTATATTCTTGTCGGGAGTCATAATAAGCTCGCAGTCGCCCTGACCTACGTCGATAAAATGCACCAAAACACCGCCGTTTTCGGTAACGGGGACGCCTTCGGCAAGTCCTGCATTGCCGAACATTTCCTCTGTAGTTGGGATTCCCTCAATATGCCACAATGTTTCATTAAGGGTGAGAAACAGCGCAATAGCAAGCACAATTCCGCCTGCAATTATTCCGATTAGCTTATTTGGTCTTCTTTCTTCGTGCTCCGACGGTGTTTCTGTTTGTAGCTTTTGCCTGTGATTTTCTGTTCTTCTCAAAATTGTTTCCTTTGCTGTTTTGCTGTGTGGGCGCAACAAGGCAGTCCTTGCCTGTGCCTATCAGATCTCTGCGCTTTGCAATAATGCACGCCTTTGTTACAAGAGCCTTGTTTTCGGGCTTGTAATACTGGAGCAGGGCTCTTTGCAGCTCCTTTTCCTCGGGCTTTTTCGGCACATAGATTTCTTCCATTGTATAAGGGTTAAGCCCTGTATAGAACATTGCGGTTGAAATCGTACCGGGAGTGGGGTAAAAATCCTGTACCTGTTCGGGGCGGATATTATGCTTTTTGAGGAACACCGCCAGATCCACCGCGTCGCTTACGGTACAGCCGGGGTGAGATGACATAAGATAAGGCACAAGGTACTGCTCCTTGCCTATCTGCTTTGTAATGCTGTAAAACTTCTTTTCAAACTTTTCGTAGGCTTCAATGTGGGGCTTGCCCATTAAATCAAGGACCTTGTTGCTTGCGTGTTCGGGGGCAACCTTAAGCTGACCGCTTGTGTGGAACTCGATAAGCTCCCTCATAAAGGTTTCGTCCTTGTCCTCGATAAGATAATCATAGCGTATTCCCGAACGGATAAACACACGCTTTACCTTGGGAATTTTCCGCATTTTACGGAGCAGTTCAAGATACTCCCGATGATCCACCTTCATATTTTTGCAGGGCTGTGGCGCAAGGCACTTTCTGCCCTTGCAAAGTCCCTTTTCAAGCTGCTTTTCGCAGGATGGATTTCTGAAATTGGCGGTAGGTCCTCCTACGTCGTGGATATAGCCCTTGAAGTTGGGCTTTTTGGTCAGCATTTCCGCTTCGTTAAGCACGCTTTCCTCACTTCTCGTCTGAATACGTCTTCCCTGATGAAGTGCAATTGAGCAGAAATTGCAGAAACCGAAACAGCCTCTGTTATGAGTAATGGAAAACTCCACTTCCCTTATTGAAGGAACGCCGCCCTCCTTTTCGTACATAGGGTGGTAGGTTCTCATATAGGGCAATTCATAGGTTTTGTCAAATTCTGACTGAGTAAGGCTGCGCTGGGGCGGATTCTGCACCAGCATTTTATTGCCGTGGCGCTGAACTATTGTTCTTCCGTAAACCTCGTCCTGCTCGTCATACTGCTTCCTGCACGCCTTTGCGTAGGCTTTTTTGCTGTCCCTCACCATTTCGAAGCTGTCGCACTGAACAGCGCCCATAGGCGTATTTACAGGGTCGGTGAGATAACAGGTGCCTCTTATATCGTGCATATCCGAAAGCTTGTCCCCTGCCTTGAATCGGTTCATCATTTCGGTTATGGTCACCTCGCCCATACCGTACATAAGCAGCTCTGCGCCGCTGTCAACAAGTATTGAGGGCATAACGCAGTCGTTCCAGTAGTCGTAATGGGCAAAACGTCGCAGACTTGCTTCAAGTCCGCCGATTGCTATTTCCGTTTCGGGAAACAGCTGCTTAAGCTTGCGGCAGTAAACCGTAACGGCACGGTCGGGGCGCTTTCCGCCCTTTCCTCCTGCGCTGTAATCGTCGTCCCAGCGCTTTTTCTTGAACACGGTGTAGTTTGACACCATACTGTCAATATTTCCGCCCGTTACCATAAAGGCGTACTTAGGCTTTCCAAGTGCCTTGTAGTCGCTGTCGGAAACGGGCTGTGCAATCATTCCCACGGTAAAGCCAAGGCTTTCGATAAGCCTGCTTACAATGGCAATGCCAAAGGTGGGGTGATCAACATAAGCGTCCCCTGTTATACATATAAAATCAAGCTGTTCAATATTTCGGTCAATCAAATCCTGTTTGCATACTGGTAAAAACGGCATTTTATTCTTCCTTTTTATTCAACTTTCTTTCGTACCATTCCTGCTTTGTCATAATGACCTGACGTGGCTTGCTGCCCTCGAAAGGCCCTACAACGCCCATTTCCTCCATTATGTCAATAAGTCTTGCGGCACGTCCGTAGCCAAGCTTAAGCTTTCGCTGCAAATAAGAGGTGCTGGCTTGGCCTGCCTCAATAACCGCCTCGATTGCCTCGTCAAGCTTATCGTCCCCTGCGTCAATATCGCCGCCGCTTTGCTTTTCGCCGCCGCTTTCATTGCTTGCGGCACGCTCGGCATTTTCTTCAACCGCCTTGATAACGTCCTCGTTGTAGGACAATGTAAAGGAGTTCTTGATAAACTCAACAACACGCTCTACTTCCTTGTCAGACACCCAGCAGCCCTGTACACGGAGGGGCTTCGGCATTCCTACGGGAAAATACAGCATATCGCCCTTGCCGAGAAGCTTTTCTGCGCCTGCGCTGTCGATAATTGTTCGTGAGTCAACCTGCGACGCAACCTTCAGTGCAATTCGGCTTGGGATATTGGCCTTGATTACGCCTGTTACAACGTTTACGGAGGGTCGCTGTGTGGCAATTACAAGGTGCATTCCTGCGGCTCTCGCCATCTGCGCAAGTCGGCATATACTGTCCTCGACCTCGCCGGGAGATGCCATCATCAAATCCGCAAGCTCGTCTATAAATATTACAATCTGGGGCATTGGCTCGATTTCCTCGTTGCCCTTTGCAAGAGAATTGTAGCCGTTAATGTCACGGACGTTGTTTGCGCTGAACTTCTTGTAGCGCTCCAGCATTTCCGTTACCGCCCATGAAAGAGCGCCTGCCGCCTTTTTCGGGTCGTTAACAACGGGAATAAGCAAGTGAGGAATACCGTTGTAAATCATAAATTCAACGGCTTTGGGGTCAATCATAAGAAATCTTACTTCATCGGGCGTGGAGCGGAAAAGTATGCTCATTATGATTGAGTTTACGCAGACGGATTTACCCGAGCCTGTTGTACCTGCAATAAGAACGTGGGGCATTTTTGCAATATCCGCAATAACGATTTCGCCCGAAATGCTTTTGCCGAGAGCAGCTCCCAGCTTGCTTTTGGTTTCTCTGAAAGCTTCGCTGTCAAGCATTGAGCGTATGGGCACAGACTCTATCTGCTTGTTTGGCACTTCTATGCCTACCGCCGCTTTATTTGGGATAGGCGCTTCGATACGCACTCCCGCAGTGGCAAGGTTAAGGGC
>CAMDZU010000005.1 GCA_945910715.1 uncultured Clostridia bacterium | reverse complement strand
GGGCGAGGGGTTATCGCAACCTTATAATCTGATACAAGACTATCAAGGGGGCGAGAAGCCCCCTCTGAACCAACTTACGAAAACAGCCAACACGAAACAGGGGGCGAAAGGGGGGGCGAAGCCACCAATCCTCTCCCACAGACAACGGGGGGGCAAAAACAAAAGGGGGCGAAAGCCCCCTTATTCTTCCTTGCAGTATGCGTCGTAGGCGTCGCAAACCGCCTCCGACGGACCTATCATCTTAACATGACCGTGGTCCAGCCACAACGCTCTGCGGCATACGCTTTTCACCTGTCCCACCGAATGGGAAACAAAGAAAATGGTAACGCCGTTTTCACGCATGCGGCTCATTCTTTCCTCGCTCTTTTTGCGGAATTTTGCGTCGCCTACCGCAAGCACCTCGTCCGCAATAAGAATGTCCGCACGGACAAGGGTGCTTATTGCAAAGGCAAGCTTTGAGCGCATACCCGACGAGAAATTGCGGACGGGAACGTCCACAAAGTCCTCCAGCTCGGCAAAATCGATAATTTCATCAAAGTGCTTCCGCATATATTCCCTTGAATGGCCGTGCATTGAGCCAACCAGATAAATGTTTTCCCTTGCGGAAAGAGAGTTGTCAAAGCCCGTTCCCATAGCGAACAGGGGAGCAATAGACCCCTCGGTGTAAAGCTTTCCCTTTGTGGGGGTCATAATGCCCGACACAAGCTTGAGGAGAGTGGTTTTTCCTGCGCCGTTAGTGCCCACAATGCCGATGGAATCACCTTTCTTCAGGTCAAAGGTAACATTGCGAAGCGCCCAGAATTCGTCAAAAAACAGCTTGCCTCTTACCATATTTATAACGTATTCCTTGAACCGCTCCTCTTTTTCACGGCTCAGGTTGAACATCATTGAAACGTTTTCCGCTCTGACAGCATATTCGCTCATTTATAAATCGCCTTTCGTCTGTTAAATGTAAAGCATAAACTTGTTTTCGTTTTCCTTGAAGGTGAAAATGCCCATAAGCAGGGTTATTACTGCATAGCCTGTTGTAATAAGCAGAGTTTTTTCAGGGGGCATTACGCCCTCATATACAATACACCGCATAAAATAAATAAACTGGTATACGGGGTTAATGTCAAAAACGAACTGGTATTCAACCCCAAGAATGCTTGTTGGATAGAAAATCGCCGACACCCACATCCACAGGGTTTGGAAAATTCCGTACAGATGGTTAATATCACGGAAAAATGTTCCGTAGGTTGCAAGAATAAGCGCAAGCCCCATTGCGAACATAAACATCAGCACTATAAGTATGGGAAGCAGCAGCAGATAAGGCGTAATGGGCGCTCCCGTAACCAGCATTACTATTACCAGAGCAATCATAGAGAAAAGCATATCCACAAGGGACTGCACCACCTTTGAAAAAACAAAGACATACTTTGGCATATAAAGCTGTCTTATAAGGTCTGCATTTCCGATAATAGAGCTGAGTCCAAGACGTCCGGCGCCTAAAATAAAGTTGAAGGTTATCTGTCCGCAGAGCAGATAAACAGGATAATTTTCAATATTCCTCTTGAACAGAGCAGAGAATACAAAGGTCATTACCAGCATGGAAAGCAGCGGATTAAGCACCGTCCACAATATGCCCAATGCTGACTTATAGTATTTTTTCTTTATATCCCTTTTTACGACTTCCTTTGTAAAGGAGAGGTATTTAAAAATGCTTGTGTTGTCCTTGTTTTTCACGGCTTCTCCTTAGTATTATATTTATTGCCCATAAGCTGTCCTATTGACATATTATAACTCATTTCCCTTGATTTTTCAATAGGCGCAATCGCTTTTCTCTACTGCTGCAAATCACGTCTTTTGTAATGCCTGTCCTTGATTTTCGCCAGCAGCTTCGGGGGAATCAGTCCCACTGCAAGGGGCTTTGCAAGATAAATTACACCCTTTGGGTAAAGTCCCAGCTGCTTAAAGCCCTCCGCCTTGACCTTTACCTGATCGATTTTTTCACGGTAAGAGCGGCGGCAGATTGTCCTTCGGCTTTCCTGATAAGCGTAAAGCCGCTCTTTAATCGTATATCCGCTGTATCCAAGGCTGTACATTTTCATAAAAAGGGCGTAATCCTCGCATCGTGCCGCCTTTTTTTCAAGGCTGTACATTCCCGCATCAATAACCGCCTGCCTTTTCAAAGCGCAGGCCCCGTGCATAAAGGGAATTGCAAACAAAAAGTCCTCTTTTGTGGGATTTTCGGGGTAATCACGCTTTCCCCATACGCCGTTTTCGTCAAAAAGCAGAATGTTGCTTGAAATTATGGCACAGTTTTTTTCACGGTAAGCCTTTACAATGGCGGAAAAACGTCCCGCTACGGAATAATCGTCTGCGTCCTGCCTGATAAGCAGCTCGCCCCTGCTTTCCTCAATGCATTTGTTGAGGCAATAGGAAAGCCCGTGATTTTCCTTTTCGGAATGATAGACAATGCGGCTGTCCTCAAAGCTTTCAATGATTTTATCCACATATTCCCCCGAGCCGTCATTACGGATTACCAGCTCAAAGTCGGCATAATCCTGCTCCAGCACTGATTTTACCGACCGACGGATTTCCTCCTCGGGGTTATTGTAAATGCTCATTATTACCGAAACGGTTACTTTTTCATCAGCCATAAAATCCCCCAAATCAGCCAATTGAGCCTGTAAAAGCCGCCCTTATCCGACAGCGCCAACGACCCGTAGGGCCAGAAAACAGGTCTTGCCGCCGAATCCGCATGAATCAGCTTGCGGTACATTCTGACAGGCAGTATAAGGCTTCTCAGCCGCTTGTCGTCCAGCTTTTCCGCCATAGGGAAGGGTCTTTCCTCCGAAATATCGTCCGAGAAATACAGACTGCCGCAAAGCTGTGCAAAAGCCTTTGGCGGCTTGAACATCAGCCTGTACATTCTGTCCAAATCCCCTTGCTTGTTGCTTTCGTCAAAGCCGACGGGATTTTCCGCATAGGCGATTACTCCCTGCTGAATTGTGAGTATAAAGAGGTTTCTGCCGTTGAGGTTTTCCCTTTTGTCAAACAGGGGAGCGATTTCACCCTCTCTTTGCTCATAGCCCACCGTCATTCCGTGAGGAGCGGAGCAGATTGCCTCAAACAAGTGGTTGTTGAACCTTGCCGCTCCAAGCACCGACCTGTTTTTGCTGAAGGCGTATGTATAATAATCGCCGTCAAGGGGATTCTGCTTGTTGTACAGTCCGAAATAGTACCCCGTCAGCCGTTCCTCATAGCCCATGCTGTGCAGCAGCAGACCCAGCGTATGCTGTACCGACCCTGTCCAGCCCGTGTCCGCAATTGCAAATTTTTCGCTGAGATCAATATTGTTCCGCAGATATCCGGTGCAGAGCGGATAGCGTTCCTTGCCGATTTTGTCAAGGGCGCTGTTATAAGCCCTGCTGTTTTTCAGCCTTTCCGTAAGGCTTCCCAGCTCAGCCTTGCTGAGCAGCCCGTTTTCGTCGGCGGTAAAGCCAATATCGCCGTAAATTTCCTCACGCTGCTCCCTTGTAAGGTACAGTCGGTCAAGGAGAGATTTTGGCGTTACGCTGACTCCGCTCATAAGCAGCAGGCTGTACGTTTCTTCTGTCGGCATAACGCTGATTGCCGCCAGACGAAGCGAAACCCTTGAGCAGTACAGATACCGCAGATTCACGGAATATCCCCTTGCCGCCTTGATTTGCTCAGCAATTTTCTGCATAAGAAAGCCGTCCCTTGCAAGAAAATACAGGGTTTTTATGCCGTTTTCGGCGGCGCTTTTCATTATGTAGTTTACAAAGCCGTACATTACAGGGGCAATTACCTCGGCGGTTATTTTCTCCGCAAGCTCTCTGTGCTCAAAGTCGGCTGTCTGCTCCGATAATTCGGTCAGGATTCTTTCTTCAACAATATTCATCTCAATGTAAAATCAAGAGCAGCACTGTATTAAACGGTACTGCTCTTGTCATTTTCAATTATCGGCTGTAAGTAGCTTGATTACTTTCTCTTGCGGGAGATAACTGCTACAACACCTGCGATAGCTGCAGGAACAACTGCAAGTGCAACGCCTGTTGCAACGTTCTTGTCGCCGTCTGTTGTGTCGTCTTCAGCTGCGTCATCAGCGTCTGCGTCATCAGCGTCTGCATCGTCAGCGATTTCATCGTCAGCAGGGCTTGGTAATACGATTTCAGCAAGTACGTCTTCAGGAACAACTGCTAAAGCGTATGTTGAGAAGTGTGGTACTGTGAAGTTGATAAAGCCGTCTGAATAGTATGCACGATAATATTCCATATTGCCTTCGTCATCTACATAGATAACAGCGTTAACGCCCTCGTTGTCGCAGGGAACGGATACATTTAAGAAACCTGCATCAACCTTATCGCCGTTCTGGTCAACCAGCGAGAAGTCATACACTGCTACAATATCAAGATCTTCAGCTGTTGCATCTGTATCAAGTGTGTCTATAACAAGTGAGAATACTTCCTTGATAGTTTCAACCTCAGGTGCGTCTGTATCAAGCTCAACTGCTGAGAAAGATACCTCTTCAACACCTTCGGGAAGATCAACTGTGTTTACGTCAAGAATAACGCCGTCTTCTGTTGATAATACAACTGTATCGTCTTCGCCCGGTGTTACTACTGCTGTTGATGTGTCGTCTGTGTAGTCGCTGCCGCCCATTTCAGCGAATGCTGTAACGGAAAGAGTAGCTGCTGCAACTGACGCTGCAATGATTGCTGCTAAAATACGTTTTTTCATTTTCAAAACCTCCAAATCGTTATGTATAAGCAATATCCTTATTGCTTATTACCCGTTTAAAAATGGGATTACGGATGAGTATGGAAAAACTCCGTGAACTCCCGACGTTCCCGACATAAGACCGAACAGGTTATATGCCGTTGTGATAAGAATAACGGCAGTAAGCGCAAGCGCATAGTAAACGGACGCCCTTTTTCTTATCGATTTTTCATTTATTCGTTTAGCTCCCGAATCCTCGTCGGACTGTAAGCTTGCCGAATCCTTCATTTTACTGCGCGTACGCTGCAGAATAAAATTCGGAAGGAAGCCCTTCAGCATAACAAGCGCCTCGGGAATTGCCAGAACAATGAAAATATATGAATAGTATGAGAAACGCTCGAATAAGGAGTGCTTCGTCATAACCACCATCCAGAACATTGCGAAATAGCTCAGGCACACCAGATAGCTGAATTCAGGGGGTGCTGCCGTAAGATATTTCCTTGCGAAGAACAGCGCTGCACAAAGCAGAAACGGAACAACAATGTAAATCACGGAAATGCCCGTTGTGATAAATCTGCTGTTTTCGTATTCGGTATGAACCTGCGAAAGCAGAATGTTCAGCACGCTGTCCGAAGTGATATAATAAAGTAAAAGGAGATAGCAATAAATAAGTACTGTTCTTATGCCGCCCTTCATTTTTGCGAAGAAATAAGCAGGAAGCATTATAAGTGCGCTGAAATGGAAAAGGCTTGCGAAAAGAACCACCGCCAGAAACGGGATAAACTGTTTTTTCTTTATGAAATCCCAGGAGAAGCAGATAACCGAAATTGCGATAGCCTGTCTGACATAATTGAAGGAAACATAGTACATAAACAGGTTCATATAAAGCAGCACCGATAAAAAGGGCATTTTTGAATGCTTTATAATAAGGTAAGCCGGACCTGCAAGGGATAATAAAGCGGTAATTGCGAAGAAAACGGTTTTGTTTGCGGTAACTGCGCCGATAAGCTTTGTAAGCACCACGAAGCCCAGCTCCCAGTCCTTATATTCAAGGGTGGAGAAGCCGTCACGCTTCATCAGGAAGAAGCCCTCGGAGTACATGGCGAAGTCATTGCCCGTTTTGTCACGGAAAGCAACTATGAACCACAGCTGCAGAAAAGTGATTCCAAGGAACACAAGCCGCATAATCCTGCGGTTTTTTTCATCTTTCGGAAGGCTACATATCAGCCCATACAATACTACTGAAATAATGTTTACTATATAAATGAGCATTTTTCACACAACCGTCTGATATTTTTTGTTAATTCCTATAAAAAATCCTTTTTCACTTTTCATAAAAGTATTATAACACGGTTTCCATTGTTTTGCAATACCTTATCGGTGTAAAAATATCCAAATTTTTTAAATCTCTGATTAAGATTTTTCGTCAAAGAATATAATTTCAGCAAATGTTTTTCGAGCAAATACAACATTTTGTGTGTGATTTTTCATCAAATACAAGACTTAACTTTATGCAATATGACAATTGAATACCATAAACAGGATATAATCTGTCGGTATATTGCTTTTAGGCTCAGATCGTGTTATAATTATGTGGAAAAGAGTCATTCCTCGCTGCCGCTGTGATTTTTTCTGTACCTTGTGTACATAAACGCAAAAACAAGCAGAGCGGCAAGAAGAATTCCCGACTCAATCAGCACGATAAGCAGGCTGTTTTCGGTGCTGTTTTCGTTGATTACGGTGACGGTGCAGGTTTTTTCCGGCAGCCCGTTTACCGAAAGGGTGATTTCAACAGAGCCTGTTTTTTTGGCGATAATCGTTCCGTCCTGCTCAACAGAGGCGATGGCAGGGTTTGAGCTTTCGTAGTAAACCGAGTTTACGGCAGAGGCTTCGGGCTTGTAGGAAAAAGCAAGCTGCGTTGTTTCCCCGGGCTTCAGCTCTGCTGAGGTCTTATCAAGGGAAAATTCCAGTATATCGAACATTGACCGTATTTTGCCGTAATCGTCCTCGATGTACAATGCTCCGTCCTTTATTAAAAGGTACTTGTGAGCGGACTCGACGATTTCCGTTTCCGCCGTGTATGACGAAACTCCGTCCTCGGCGGTGATTGTGTATTTTCCCTTTGCAAGGGCGGTGAAGCCGAAGCTGCCGGACGTATCGGCAACGGCGCTGTTCTTTCCGTTCAGGGTAAGCTTGATTCCTGCTCCGGGATTTCCGTTCTGCGAATAGATCGTTCCGTTAAGGTTAAGGTTGTATTCCACCACAACAGGCGCTGCCGTAACGGTGACAACGGCGGTTTTTGAAATGCCCATTCCGCTTATTGAAACTGTAATGTTCGCTGTGCCGGGCTTAAAGGCGGTTATGTTTCCGCTTCCGTCAACGGCGGCAATGTCGGGGTTGTCCGAAGCAAAAACAAGAGTTCCCGACGTGCCCGAAGGGAGCACAGAGGCGGTAAGCTTTGCGGTTTTTCCCTCGGTAACGGTTATTGCCTCATTGTCAAGGGCAATGTCCGTGGGATTCTGAACAGGTCTTTCGGAAACAGTTACGTTTACGGTATCAAAAGCCCCTGTTGCGTCGTCGATAGCGGTGATGATTGCTGTTCCTGCTCCCGTTGCGGAAACAAGTCCCTCCTGGTCGGAGCGTGCAACGTAAATATTGGTGCTGTAAATTCTTAATGCAGATGAAGGAGTGGGATTCTTCAGCTCCACAGTCAGCTGATAGGTATCGCCCACATACATTATTAAATTGGCAATATTGATAGATACAGAGGTGGGAGCGGCTTCCGTTGTGGTTTCGGGAGGGTCGGTTTCCTCGGGAATGTCCGTTTCCTCTTCCTCATCGGGAATAAGCTCGGTGCTTTCGGTGGTTTCCTCCGTTACGGGAGGCTCCGTTTCCTCAGGCTCTGCGTAAACAGGCAGACAAAGAGTAAGGAACAGCGCCGCCGCTGTTAATGCTGACAATACTTTCTTTATCATAAAAAAATCCTTTCGTGGAGGTGAATAGCTTGGCGAAAATCCTGTACTGCGCTTCGGTTGCGTCCCATATCGAGAATTTCCATAAGCCCTACATTGCCGAATACAAGCGTCGGGGCTTCGAGGTACATACCTGTACCTACGGAAAGGTGGACTGTGCCGACGTGGATAAATCCTTCGACCTGCCCTTTATTAAAAAGGTATATTCACCAAAAAATGTAATTACGATTTTAAAGCTTGCGAAAATAATCCGCAGCGAAAAATACGATTATATAATGACTCAGGCGTCCCTTGCAGGCATAATCGGACGTGCCGCTGCATTGCTCTCTTTCAGAAAGCCGAAAATCATTCACACCTGCCACGGTTATCTTTTCAACGACGACGGCGGCAAAAAGGCTGTGTTCATGATTCTCTGCGAAAAGCTTTTCAGAAAAAGAACGGACGTTCTTGCGGTTATGAACAAGGACGATATGGCGATTGCGGAAAAATACCGTCTTGGAAAATCAATCCGTTTCCTTGACGGAATGGGCGTTGACGGCTCAATGTTCCCACCTGTTCCCGCAGAGGAAAGCCTTAAAATAAAGGCGGACATGGGAATTGACGGGGACGGATTCGTTTTCATAAACGTTGCGGAATTTTCCGCACGCAAAAACCAACAGCTTATTATTCACGCTCTTGCAAAAATGAAAAGCAAGGCGACCCTTATCCTTGCAGGCGAGGGTGAAACGCTGGGCGATTGTATGGAGCTGGCGAAGGCTCTCGGAGTGTACGAAAGGATTATTTTCGTACATCACAGCTGCAATATCAACGCCCTGCTGCGCCTGTCCGACTGCTTTGTTTCCTCCAGCAGATTTGAGGGACTGCCCTTCTGCGTAATGGAAGCCCTTTACTGCGGACTGCCCGTTATTGCTTCGGAGGTAAAGGGTCATAAGGACCTTATCAGCGAAAGCAACGGTCTGCTTTACCCCTCGGACAATGCAGACGCCCTTGCGGAGGCAATGGATAAATTCGTTTCGGACAAGGCCTTCTGCGCCGAAAAATCGGGAAAGGGTCTTGACCAAAAGTACCTTATCGACAGCTGCCTGCCGAAAAATACAGAGCTTTTCGGCGTCTGACCGCCTTTATATAATATCACTATAAAACAAATCTGTCAATAAGACCGCCCGACAAACAGCCTTAAATCGTATCCGTAAAAAAAACTCTTGATTTTTTTCTCATAATAGGGTATAATGTTTTTATACTTCAATTCCGAAAGGTCGGAGTTAAAGTAGAATAAATGCAGAGCCTTAAATTATGGGCGTAAACCCTGTGCAAGGGTATGCCATGAACCATGTCAGGCGGGGAACCGAGCAGCATTAAGTGGATTTTATCTTGTGCCGCAGCAAGCTTACGCTCATAATTAAGGGCTTTGTACTATTTATAGGTGTGCTTCGGTTTCGTCTGCACGCCTATTTTCAAATCAGGCGGAGGAGTATATGTACCTTGCACTTTACCGAAAATACCGCCCCAGAACCTTTCGGGACGTTATTTCACAACAGCATATAACCACCACCCTGACAAATCAGCTGAAAACGGGTCAGGTGGCTCACGCCTACCTTTTCACAGGCTCAAGAGGAACGGGCAAGACCTCCTGTGCAAAAATTCTTGCAAAGGCGGTAAACTGCCTCCACCCCGTTGACGGAAATCCCTGCCTTGAATGTGAGGCTTGTAAGCTTATTGACGGCAACGCCTCGGACATATTCGAAATCGACGCCGCCTCAAACAACGGCATTGACGACGTAAGAGCCCTCCGTGACGAGGTAATGTACGCCCCTATCAACTGCAAATACCGTGTTTACATTATAGACGAGGTTCACATGCTGTCCGTTCCGGCGTTCAATGCGCTGCTGAAGACCATTGAAGAGCCTCCCGGGCACGTTGTGTTCATTCTTGCCACAACGGAAATCCATAAAGTCCCTGCAACCATTCTTTCACGGTGTCAGCGCTTTGAATTCAGGCGCATTGACCTTGACGAAAGCGCAGAGCGGCTTATGTGGGTGGCGGAGCAGGAGAAGATAACCCTCCAAAAGGACGCCGCTTATCTCATTTCGAGAATTTCCGACGGCGGTATGCGTGACGCTCTTTCTCTTCTTGACCAGTGCATTTCCGTAAGCGAAAACATTACGGTGCAGGTGGTAAAGGAATGTGCGGGCGTTGCAGGAAAGGAACACCTTTTCGCATTTACCGACGCTGTCCTTGAAAAAAATCCCTCAAAGGCTCTTGGGGTAATAGACGGACTGTATCAGCAAAGCAAGGATTTGTCACGGTTTGTCACAGAGCTTATCGAGCATTACAGAACGCTTATGCTGCTTAGCGTTACCCCCGACAGCAAGCTTATAAGAGCCCTCCCCGACGAGCTGGAGCAGTACAAATCACAGCTTGGAAACGGCTACGGACTGCCGCTTATAATGCGCTGTATTGATATACTTACGGACTGTCTGGGAAAAATGGGCGGCTCATCACAGCGGAAAATACAGGCGGAAATGACCGCAATCAGACTTTGCAATCCAAAGCTTGATTCGGACGTAACCTCTCTTACGGTGCGAATGGACAGCCTTGAAAGCCTTGTGAAAAAGGCTCTTGACGGACAGCTTCCCGCAAGTCCCTCTTATGAAAGACAGATTATGGCGGAAATGCCTCCCGTTGCGGAAGCCACACCGCAGGATATGGAAATGCCTCCTGCCGAGATAGCCGCAACCGCACCCGAGGAAACACCTCCCCTTGATGAACAGCCCGAAGCAGGCTTGCAGCCCGTAACAAACTGGGTGGAGATAATCGACAGTCTGCCCCCCTCCCTTGCAGGACTTATCGAGAACAGCTGCGGCTTTTATTCGGGCAATGCAATACTTGTACAGGGCAGCTTGTCGGTAAAGGACATTCTTTCCCAGCCCGAAAACAACGAAAAGCTGAAAAGCGCAATTGAAAGGGTGCTTGGAAAAAGCTATGCCGTTGTGCTTTCGGCAGATGAATCTCCTGCACAGCAGGAGGAAAACAGGATTGAAAGCTTTCTTGCTTTTGCAAAGGAGCAGGGAGTTACAATAAAAAGAAAATAACAGAATTACCCATAGAAAGGAATTTTATTATGAAGGCAAGATTACCACAGGAATATCAGAACAAGGGCGCTGCAAATATGAATCAGATGATTCGTCAGGCGCAGAAAATGCAGGAGGATATTCAGGCAGTACAGGCAGAGCTAGAACAGCAGGAATTTTCCACTTCGGCTGCAGGCGGCATGATCGAGCTTACAATGACAGGCGGCAGAGTGCTGAAGTCCGTAAAAATCAACCCCGAATGTATTGACAAGGAAAACCCCGAGGATCTTCAGGATATTATCATTGCAGGCGTAAACGCAATCCTTACAAAGGTTGACGACGAGTCCGCAAAGGAAATGGAAAAGGTAACAGGCGGCGTTTCCCTCCCCGGAATTTTTTAATAGACCATGCCCGATTATAATCCATTACCCCTGCTTCAGGCGGCGGAGCAGTTTGCAAAGCTGCCCGGAATCGGCATGAAAACCGCTCAGCGCCTTGCATATCACGTTCTCAATATGCCTCTTGAAGAGGTGGAGGAGTTTTCCGAAACCATTCTTTCCGCAAGGAAATCGGTGCGCTGCTGCAAAATATGCCAGAATTTCACCGAAAACGAGCTTTGCGGCGTGTGCGATGACCCAAGACGGGACAGCAAAACAATATGCGTTGTCGAAGCGCCAAAGGACGTTTCCGCCTTTGAAAGAACAGGGGGCTACAATGGCGTTTACCACGTTCTCCACGGACTTTTGTCCCCAATGGAAAACATAGGTCCCAACGATATACGCATAAAGGAGCTTCTGTCAAGGCTTTCGGGAGATGTGGACGAGGTTATTATGGCTACCAACCCCACCGTTGAGGGCGAAGCCACCGCTGCCTATATAAGCAGGCTCATAAAGCCGCTTGGAATCAAGGTAACAAGGCTTGCCTACGGACTTCCCGCAGGCTCGGCTCTTGAGTACGCAGACGACGTTACGCTCCAGCGTGCTCTTGAAAACCGCAACGAACTGTAAAATAATAAGGAAAAATGTTATAAAAGAAAGGACGTTATCAAAATGGCTTTTATTTACGATGAACCATCACATACCTTTGGCGAATACCTGCTTGTACCGGGCTATTCATCATCAAAGTGTATTCCTGCGAATGTTTCGCTGAAAACACCCGTTGTAAAGTTCAGAAAGGGCGAGGAGTCTGCAATTTCAATGAATATCCCTCTTGTTTCCGCAATCATGCAGTCGGTTTCCGACGATAAAATGGCGGTTGCGCTGGCAAGAGAGGGCGGCATTTCCTTTATCTACGGCTCACAGAGCATTGAGGACGAGGCAGGAATGGTTGCACGAGTAAAGAGCTACAAGTCGGGCTTTGTAAAGAGCGACAGCTATCTGCGCCCCGATATGACCCTTGCGGACGTCCTTGAATTAAAGGAAAAGACGGGACATTCCACCATGCCCGTTACGGAGGACGGCACAGCAGACACAAAGCTTGTGGGCATTGTTACCAGCCGTGACTACCGTGTTTCCAGAATGGACAGGGAAACAAAGGTGGAAACCTTTATGACCACAGCGGACAAGCTTATTACCGCTCCCGCAGAAACAACCTTAAAGGAAGCAAACGACATTATCTGGGACCACAAGCTGAACTCTCTCCCCATTGTTGACACAGAGGGCAAGCTGCTTTACTTCGTATTCCGCAAGGACTATGAGTCCCACAAGGAAAACAAGAACGAGCTTCTTGACGCAAAGAAGAGATACATAGTCGGCGCAGGTATCAACACCCGTGACTATGCGGAGCGTGTTCCCGCTCTTGTAAACGCAGGTGCAGACGTGCTTTGTATCGACTCCTCCGAGGGCTACTCCGAATGGCAGCAGCTTACAATCAAGTGGATAAGAGATAACTACGGCGATTCCGTCAAGGTAGGCGCAGGCAACGTTGTTGACAAGGAGGGCTTCAGATTCCTCGCAGACTGCGGTGCTGACTTTGTAAAGGTAGGTATCGGCGGCGGCTCAATCTGCATTACCCGTGAACAGAAGGGTATCGGCAGAGGTCAGGCAACTGCTCTTATCGAGGTCTGCAAGGCTCGTGACGAATATTTCGAGGAAACAGGCATTTACGTTCCCGTATGCTCCGACGGCGGTATTGTTCACGATTACCACATGACCCTTGCTCTTGCAATGGGCGCTGATTTCATTATGCTGGGAAGATATTTTGCAAGATTTGACGAATCCCCCACAAACAAGCTTATGGTTAACGGCTCTTACGTTAAGGAATACTGGGGCGAAGGCTCAAACAGAGCAAGAAACTGGCAGCGCTACGACATGGGCGGCGACAAGAAGCTGTCCTTTGAAGAGGGCGTTGACAGCTACGTTCCTTATGCAGGCAGCTTAAAGGACAACGTAACCCGTTCACTTTCAAAGGTGCGCTCCACAATGTGCAACTGCGGCTGTCTTAACATTCCCGATTTCCAGAAGAACGCCAAGCTTACGCTGGTTTCCGCAACAAGTATTGTTGAGGGCGGCTCACACGACGTTATCCTTAAGGAAAGAACAGGCGGCAGAGAATAAAGGAAAATTATACCGTTCCTCTTGTGAGGAACGGTATTTTTTTCTATAGAGAGGTTTGCTTATGTAAAACAAAAAGCAAACCGCCGTTAAAGACTGCGGTTGCTACCACAAAAGGCACGCTACGCAGCGACGATTTGCTTTCTTACATTATATTCCTTTTTCGAGGAGATGAAAGAGGGGGTGGGGCTGCTCGCCCCCTTGATAAAGTTTATTAGATTATAGGGTAGCGATAAAATGGCTCTCCCTTTTCCTAAGCAGCGAGCAGTCCCCATGGCTTTTTATTCCGCCTCAACGGGCGTCTTTTTTCCTATTATCACCGACAGCGCTCCACCTGCAATAAAGGCCATTGCCGCCGCAATTATCACTCCTGCCGAAAGCTCATAGCCTACGGGGAAAATTGCCGCAAGAGAGCCTGCCGCAAGACCGAGAATTGCGCTGTAAACCATAAGCCGCCATTTTTTCAGCGCCCATGAAATAAGCCTTGCGCCGAAAATCAGACCGATTATTGCGCCGATTGCACAGGGAATAATCACTCCGAAGTCAAAATTCCTGATTGCCGCAATAATCGTGGTGTAAACCCCCAGAGTCATCATTACGAACGAGCCGGACACGCCGGGGATAATCATTGCAATTGCCGCCACAAACAGCGCCCCCACCATTGTGAGGAAAAACAGCAGGTCCATTTTGTAGCTTATTTCCCCTATTTCAAGGGTACTGAGGTCAATGCCCGAGCTGTTCTCAAAGGTAAAGCTGTAAGCGCTGTGAGGCTCTATTACCGCACCGTCGGGATTTCTGAACATATTGGGAGCAAGGGCAGGGATTTTCATTCCGAAAATGCCTTTGATTTTATCCATAGTGGAGTAATGGGTATCCCTTTCCGCACCTGTTGCCTCTGTTTCGGCGCTTGCACCGTGGGGCAGCTCAATTGTCCAGCTGTCAACCGTCCTGTCGCTGTCGTTGAAAATTGTCACCGTGGCGGTATTTCCATCCATTGCTGTGCTTAAGGTATATGGCTGGGCGGAATTTTTTTCAAGGAAGGTAAGCCCCAGCACCGCCGCAAGAGCGATTACAAAGGGAATTGCGCAGGAGGGACGGAATTTTTCCTTAACCGTTGCGTTGCGTATAATAAGAGGAATGGAGCCGAGAATAAGCCCCATGAAAAACAGATAGGTGGGCACGGGGAAACGGTCGAATAAAAAGGTTATGGCAAAGGAAAAGCCCACAATGCCGATAAGAGCGCCTGTTCCGAAGAAAATCAGGAAAACAAGGTTCTTTTTTATTTCCTTGAAATTGAGGGAAAGAGCGCCGCACACCTTGTCGTAGCAGCCGAAAACAATAAGCATTGTACCGCCGCTTACGCCGGGGATTATGTTGGCAATTCCGAAAACGATTCCGTAAAATATTGCAAGCAGATTTTTCATTTTACGCCTTTCAGTGATTTTCCTTAATGAACTTATATACCTCGAAGAAGCACTGGGAAACAATGCCCATTACCAGCGCAATCAGCAGTACAAAGGGATTTATGCCGTTGAAGCCGAAGGCGGTATTGACAAAGGGAACATAAATCAGTACCAGCATAACCGCTAAGGTAATTCCCGAAGCCAGCGCTCCGAAACCGTGCTTGTCGTGAAGTATTTTTATGATGTTTTTCCTGTCGGAGAAATTTGTCCAGCACATTGCAATCATGCCGAAAATGAACATTGCGAAATATGAGGCTCTCAGCTCTCCGATAGAGCTGTTCCTTGAAATTGCGTAGAAAAGGAAGGTGAACATTGCGAGGGAAACGCCCTGAAGAATTGCCTTTACAAAGAACTTTCCGTTTATTGCCCCTCTGCCGATAAAGCCCGAGGAGGTGTGGTCGCTCTTGATGTCGGAGCGGTTGCCCAGATAAAGCATAGCGCAGACGGGCACCGCAATTGCCGTCAGCAATGCGGCGAAAAGCGGAGTAATTACCGTTTCTCCGCCCATTATGAAGTTGCCCAGCCAGAAAAGCGCCATGGCGATATGGGCGGAAATTACGGTGGAAATGCACCGCTTTACGTTCTTGTGAATCTGCCGTGATTCCTTTATGGTTTCAACCACCGTGTTGAAGTTATCGTCGTTCATCAGCAGGTCGCAGGCTTCACGAGCCGCACCAACGGCATTCTGAGCCGTTGAAATTCCCACGTCCGCCTGCTCCAGAATTTCGCAGTCAGTGCCGCCGTCCGCCGAAATTGCCACAATTTCCCCGTTTTCACGGAGCATTTTTATTATCTCCAGCTTTTGCTCGGGGGTAATTCTTGCGAAAATGTTCACGTCCTCAAGGTCAAGCTTTTCACCCTCCGACTTTGCCGCCTTCATCATGTCGCCTGTAATTACCCTGCCGCTTTTCATGCCTATTCTCTTGGCAATGGCAACAGCCGTATCTGCGCTGTCCCCCGTGGTCATTATGACGTTAACTCCCGCCTTGTAGCTTGAAAGCACCGCAAATGGGATGGTG
>CAMDZU010000004.1 GCA_945910715.1 uncultured Clostridia bacterium | reverse complement strand
CTTAAACGGGGTTGGCTTCCGTTCGGTCGGTACTCGTAACAAGGTTATGTACCCTCTCAGCCTGTTCCACAGGCTCCCATCGCTGCTTTACTAATAACCAATTAAAAACTGTACAAAAAATCGAGCATAATCTTGCGTATATGGATTATGCGAAGATTTTTTGTTTACTGTTTTATTGGTTATTAGTATTAAACTGCCTTAGGGCGCTCCCCCTCCGACAGTCTGCCCCATGAAAAAAGGCAGAAATTTTTATGTAATACGCATTGATACGTCTGATAAAGCAGCTCGTCGAAAAACATGCCACCGGCATCTTTTTCGAGATAAATCTTGTGCGGATTTTTCACTCTTGGGGAGCTTTTTTTCGTGAAAAAAGCTCCCCAAACCCCTGCAAAAAATCGTCTTGGTACAGGGTATTTCGTCCTCTGCGGAGGACGACTTAGGGCTTTGCCCTAAGAACCCACCACCTTTTAAAAAGGTGGACGAAAATTTTAAAAGGCGAAAGGTTTTGACGTATTTCTATGCGTTATTACCCATTACTTTTCAGAGCAAAACTCAACCTTTTTGCCCTCTAAAATCATATTTGTGGTTCTTACGGCGCACATTTTGCCGCACATTGAACAGCTGTGTCTTTCTTTGGGCGGAACGGTTTCAAAGTATCTTCTTGCCTTTTCTCCGTCGTAGGCAATGTCGAACATTTCGTCCCAGTCAAGCTTGTGTCTTGCCTCAGCCATTTTGTTGTCCAGATCTCTTGCGTGAGGAACGTTCTTTGCAATATCCGCAGCGTGAGCGGCGATTTTGCTTGCTACAATGCCCTCCTTGACGTCGTTCAGATCGGGCAGTCTTAAATGCTCGGCAGGTGTAACATAGCACAGGAAGTCTGCGCCGCTTGCCGCCGCAATTGCGCCGCCGATTGCGCTTGTAATATGGTCGTAGCCGGGGAAAATATCGCTTACGAGAGGTCCTAAAACATAGAAGGGTGCTCCGTGGCAGATACGCTTCTGCAGCTTCATATTAGCTTCAATCTCGTTCATTGCCATGTGACCCGGACCCTCCACCATAACCTGCACGTCCTTAGCCCAGGCACGCTCGGTAAGTGCGCCAAGCTCGATAAGCTCGCTTATCTGACCGCCGTCGGTGCTGTCGTCGATACAGCCGGGTCTTAATGCGTCCCCAAGACTGATTGTAACGTCGTATTCTCTCAGAATGTCAAGCACCTCGTCGTAGTATTCATAAAAGGGGTTTTCGTTGCCCGTCATTTCCATCCACGCAAACAGCAGCGAGCCGCCTCTTGAAACAATGTTCATCTTGCGCTTGTCACGCTTCAGCGCTTCAACCGCACGGCGGTTAAGTCCTGCGTGAATTGTCATAAAGTCAACGCCCTCTTTTGCGTGAGCCTCGACTACTCGGAGAAAATCCTTTGCGGTAATTTCCAGCAGATCCTTTTCAAGATAGCCTATTGCGTCGTACATAGGCACTGTGCCTATCATTGCAGGGGACATTTCAACAAGCTGTGTGCGGAAGGTATTGGTCTTGCCGTAGTTTGACAGATCCATAATAGCCTCTGCGCCCATGTCGATTGCCATTTTCACCTTGTCAAGCTCCATGTCGTAGTTCTTGCAGTCCCCCGAAATGCCAAGGTTTACGTTGATTTTTGTACGCAGTCCGCCGCCTATTCCCTCGGGGGAAAGGGATTTGTGATTTACGTTTGCGGGGATTGCAACCTGTCCCTTTGCCACAAGGTCACGGATTTCCTCAGGTGTTCTGTATTCCTTTTCGGCAACGATTTTCATTGCCTCTGTAATAAAGCCTGCCTTTGCGGCTTCCATCTGTGTTTTGTAGTTCATTGTTATTCCTTTCTAAAGGCGATACTGCATAATTATTGTCGTACGATTGCGCCGTCAGATTTTTCGTCAGATTGTATAAATTGAGCGCAGGCAGGCTGGTGCCTGTCAAGCGAAATTTATGCAGGATGACGGAAAAGATGCAAGCAAGCGTGCGGCAAAGGCGGCAGCCGTTAATTGTGCGGTGTTGCCTTAAATAAAAAAGCGGAACAAACGCAGGTTCGTTCCGCAGTTACGCTATGACAAATCCTACGTCGGCATTATCCGAATCAGGTTTCAGGTCGAAGTCGAACTTCCTCTCAGCAAAAGCTCCCTGTTGTATTTCATTACGGCTATAATTATAGCGCAGTAAGGCTTGTTTGTCAATAGATAAAATCTTACTCTGCCGCCCACGGGGATTATTTGTCGTAATCGTCAAGGAAATGATGTTTTTCCCCGTCCTTTTTATAGGCGATTACCGTATCAACATTGACGTTTTCAACGCTTTTGAAAATATGCGCCTCCACCTCGGGATTTGTCTTTTTCAGCCTTTTTATAAGCTCCTTTACCTCAATGCGCTTTGATAGATTTTCCTCGTTATTGCAGGTGGAGCAGGTGTCGGTGAATTTGCAGGCGCACTGTATAAAATGCAGCCCGTTATAGTCCCGCCACGCTTTTATGTCCTCCTCACGGATAAGGTACAACGGGCGGATAAGCTCCATTCCCTCGAAATTGGTGCTGTGCAGCTTTGGCATCATTGTCTGAATCTGCGCGCCGTACAGCATACCCATTAAAATTGTTTCAATCACGTCGTCATAGTGATGACCCAGCGCAATTTTGTTGCAGCCGAGATTTTTCGCAAAATTATAGAGATGACCTCGCCTCATTCTTGCGCAAAGGTAACAGGGATTTTTCTCAACGTTGTAAACCGAATCGAAAATGTCCGACTCAAATATTTTTATGGGGATTTTAAGCTTTCGTGCATTTTCCTCGATTATCTGTCTGTTTGCAGGACTGTAACCCGGATCCATTACGATATATTCCACATCAAAGGGGAATTTGCTGTAACGGTGGAGCAGCTGAAACAGCTTTGCCATAAGCATTGAATCCTTGCCCCCCGAAATGCAGACCGCCACCTTATCCCCCTCTTTTACAAGCTGATAGGTGTTTATTGCCTTGGTGAAGCTGCTGCGTATGCTTTTGCCGAATTTCCTGTAAAGGCTTTTTTCCACCCTTTCGCAGATTTCGTCCGCCTCCTGCTTCTTCATTTCGTTCAGAAGCCACGCTGTATAGCCGCCCTGTAAGCTGTAAGCCTCAAAGCCCTTTTCGCAAAGACCTTCCGCAATATCAATGCTTGCCTGCCCTCTTGCGCAGACCACGATTATTTTTTTGCCTGCAAAGGGAGCAATTTCGCTCTCGATATTTTCTGCCGAAACGGAAACAGACTGAGGAATTGCGCCGTACATTTTCTCTGTTTCGCTGCGCATATCGGCAATTACAAGGCTGTCCCTGTCCGTCCTTTCAAGCTGTTCAACGGTAATTTCCATTACTTTTCCACCACCTCTGCGGTTAAATCCTTTATTACCTCCGCCGCAATCACAAGTCCTGCCGCCGAGGGCACAAAAGCATTGCTGCCGGGCACGGAGCGCCGTCCGTCGTGAGTGGTTTCTCCCTCTGCATTTTCAGCAGGCTTCAGGGGCAATTCCTCCGAATAAACCACTTTAAGCTTTTTGACGCGGCGCTTTTTCATTTCATACCGCATTACCCTTGCAAGAGGGTCAACCTTGGTGCTGTAAATATCGGCAACTCTGAATTTGGTAGGGTCAACCTTGTTTCCTGCGCCCATTGAGCAGATAACAGGCACTCCCTTTTCCTTTGCCTTCATAACAAGAGCCACCTTTGCGGTAACGGTATCCACTGCGTCAACCACATAGTCGTATTCCTCAAAGGGGAAGCTGTCGCTGTTTTCGGGGAGGAAAAAGCACCTGTAAGCCCTTACCTTAACCTCGGGGTTAATGTCCTCCATGCGCTCCTTCATAACGTCAACCTTGTATCTGCCAACGGTGCTTGTCAATGCGATTATCTGACGGTTTATGTTGGTTTCGGAAACGGTATCGTTATCCACAATATCAAAGCTGCCTATGCCGCTTCTGACCAGCGCCTCACAGACATAGCCACCCACTCCCCCGACGCCGAAAACCGCCACACGGCAGCTTTTCAGCTTTTCCATTGCCGCTTTTCCGTAAAGCAGCTCCGTCCTTGAAAACCGATTCAACATACATACCTCCAAAGGCTACATTATTTTCATCAGATAAAGAATCAGCATATAAACCGCCGTTCCCGAAAAAACGCTTAAAAGCATATTGTGCTTAAGCTTATGCACAATGAACACTACTGCAACGCCAATAAGCTTGGGTATTCCCACTCCCACAAAATCGCCGCCTATGTCCTTTAAGCAATAGACAATAAGCACCGCCATTATGGTTGCAGGAAGCAGCTCCTTTTTAGTCATTGGGCAACACCTTGAATTTTTTGCTGTTATATTATATACGACAAATCCCACCTTGTCAATGGGAATTATTTGCGTAAAAATACCGCAAGTATTGGCTTGCGGTATCATTGTTTCAGCTTAACTTAATCCTGGGGCTTATAGCTTACCGTTCCGCACACTCTGTCACCTGCGTCGCCGAAAGAGGTGTAGATATAGCCCTTTTCGTTAAGGGGTCCGGGAGCGTATTTTGCGGTGTAGATGGGCACGTCGGGGTGCTTTTCGTGAAGCAGCTTAAGTCCCACCTCGGAGGCTAAAATGCACATAAATCTTATATCCCTGCAGCCTGCCTCCTTGATAAATCTGATTGCGGCTTCTGCGCTGCCGCCTGTTGCAAGAGCAGGGTCAACTATAATTACAGGACCGTCAGCCACGTCCACAGGCAACTTGAAATAATACTTCTGGGGCTCAAGGGTTTCCTCGTCACGGAAAAGACCGATATGGCCTACCTTTGCGGTAGGGAGCAGCATTCTCAGTCCGTCAACCATACCAAGACCTGCACGGAGAATAGGCACAACGGTGAAATCCTCGTCAACCACAGGGGAAGTAAAATCGGAAACGGGACCGTGAACAAGAACTTCCTTTGTCTTTAAGTCCTTTAGCACCTCATAGCCCATAAGAGAGGTAATTTCCTTTGTAAGCTCGTTGAATTCCTTTGAGCCTGTGTTCACGTCGCACATGTGCGTAAACTTATGAACAATGAGAGGGTGAGTAAACACTGTTACATTTTTAAGAAAATCTTCCATTTGATTATCCTTTCATGTCAGCCTTTAATTTTTCCTTTAGGCTGTCAACTTCGTCTTCCGTAAATACCTCAATGCCGTTGTCAATGAAAAGCTGAGCCGTTATGCCGTTGCCCTCGGTTTTGCCGCCGGTAAAGGTTCCGTCGTAAATAACGCCCTTTCCGCAGGAGGGGCTTTTCGCCTTAAGCACCGCATATTTCGCCTTGTTCAGCTTCGCAAGGGACAGCGCCGCCTTTGCACCCTTTGTATATTCCTTTGTGACGTTCTTTCCTGCGCTCGAAACTACCTTTTCCCCCTGAATTTCGGCAGGATTTCGGGGGGTTGAAAGTCCACCCGTCTGCTCGGGGCAGATTCCTATAAGAACATTGCCCTTTGCCAGCGCCCTTACGTCCTTATTGCGGCAGTTTTTGCCGTCGTATCTGCAATTGCATCCAAGGAGGCAGCTGCTCACCATTATAACCGCCATTATTTTTTACTCTGTCTTATTTCTCCGCCCGGCTCGTCCACAACTACAACAGGAGCTTCCTCAAAGTCCTCCTCCCCTGTGCCAAGCTTGCCGTTGTTTACGATAACGTTTGTGATGATACCAACGATAAGGGCAACCGCAAGAGATGTGATTGAAAGGATAGGACCGCCTGTGATTTCGTTGAAGCCGAAGTCAAGAGTAAGTCCGCCGATGCCTGTTACAAGGATTGAGCTTACAACGAACAGATTCTTGCTGTTGTTAAGGTCAACTCGCTTTAACATCTGAAGTCCGCTTACTGCGATAAAGCCGTAAAGGGCAATGCAGGCGCCGCCCATTACACATTTCGGAATTGAATTGATAAATGCAACGAAGGGAGTAAAGAAGGATAAAACCATGCAGCCGATTGAAGCTGTGAAAATTGTTACGATAGACGCATTTCCCGTAATAGCAACGCAGCCGATGGATTCGCCGTAGGTTGTGTTTGCGCAGCCGCCGAAAATGCTGCCGACGATTGAGCCTACGCCGTCGCCGAGGAGAGTCTTGTCAAGACCGGGGTTGGTGATAAGGTCACGCTCGATAATGTTGCCGAGGTTCTTGTGGTCGGCAATGTGCTGTGCCAGCTCAACAACCGCAATAGGAATATAGATAAGGGCAATATTGCCGATTGCCGCACCGTCGATTGGGTATGTGCCGTTGGTTTCGAATGCCTTAAGGAAGAAGAACTTTGGATAGTCGATAATGCTTGTAATGCTGAATTCGCTGAAGGTTTCAACGAATGGAGTGAAGTCAAGAATCTGCATATAGGGAATTCCTGCCGCATTGCCTATAACAGTAAGTATAAGGGCAAGAATGTAGCCTGCGCCGATACCGATAATAAATGGTATAAGCTTTACTGTCTTTGAGCCCTTTACAGAGGAAATTACGATTGCAAGGAAGGTAACAATACCTACAAGGATTGTAAGCAGGTTGTAGTCGCTGCCGCCGTTTGTTGAAACCCAGCCTGTTGCGGTGCCCGAAAGGCTAAGACCGATAAGAGCAACGATAGGTCCGATAATTACAGCCGGCATAAGCTTATTTACCCAGCCCGAGCCTACTACCTTTACGATAAGGGCGATTACAACGTAAACAAGGCCTGCAAAGGCAACGCCGATAATCACGCCCCAGTAGCCGTAATTCTGATTGATTGTAGCCGCATAAGCGCCCAGGAATGTAAACGAGCTTCCAAGGAACACAGGGCTCTTTTTTCTTGTGAACAAAAGGTAAACGATTGTACCGATACCTGCGCCGAAAAGGGCTGCGGCAGGGTCCGCCTCAAGTCCGAAGGTTGTAACAAGCATTGGCACAAGCAGAGTTGCCGCCATAATAGCGATCATCTGCTGGAATGCGAAAACAAGGGTCTGCCTGAATTTCGGCTTATCACCGATGTCGTAGGTTAATTTCATTTGCTATACTCCTATTCAATTTCATTTTTAATTCTGTCGCCTCTGTCGCCGCATAAGAAGCCGATTTCCCCATTCCGACAAATTCTGCGGCAGTCTGCGCTAATTTAATATTATATCTTTTTTTACGGGATATGTCAATAGTTTTCGCAATATTTTCATAGTTTTTTTATAGGGATTGTTTGAATTGGGGAGCAATGTAAAAGAAAAAACCGCCTGAACGCACTGTTCAAGCGGTTTTATGCGATTTAATAACTGGCGCGCCACAAGGGATTCGAACCCCTGACCTTTTGGTTCGTAGCCAAACACTCTATCCAGCTGAGCTAGTGGCGCAAATTTTCTTCAAATCACTTGATATATTATACCCTAATGTGCTATAATTGTCAATAGGTTTTCAAAAATTTTTTTGGAGAAACGGGAAAATGGTTAAGGAACGGACGAAAGAACTGGAAAAAGAGCTTAAAGAGGAATTCAGCAGGGAGCATATTCACGAGGTTGAGCAGGACCTTGTGAAAAACGCAAAATCCGCAGGAAAATACACCATTGTTTTTCTGAAATGGCTGCTTATCGGCATAATAACAGGGCTTATAAGCGGCGTTGCAGGCTGTCTTTTCCACATCGGAATTGAAACGGCAACGGAGCTTCGTACCGCAGAGCCTGTTCTCATACTTTTCCTGCCTGTGGGCGGACTTGCCATTGCGTGGATTTACGACTTTTTCAAGATGAAAAACGTAAACGGCACGGATTTTGTCATTGACTCCATACGAAAGGACGGACGGGTGCCTATACTTATGGCGCCTGCAATACTGCTTGGAACAATACTCACCCACCTTTTCGGCGGCTCGGCAGGACGAGAGGGAGCGGCACTTCAGCTTGGGGGCAGTCTTGGCTCGCAGGTTGGAAAGTGGTTCAGACTTGATGAAAAGGATATGCACGTTGTGGTTTTCTGCGGAATGTCAGCGGTTTTCGCCGCACTTTTCGGTACTCCCCTTACCGCCGTTATTTTCGTAATGGAGGTAATAAGCGTGGGAATTATCTACTACTCCGCCATACTTCCCTGCCTTGTTTCCTCGGTAACAGCCTACTTATTGTCCCTCTGGGCAGGAATAAAGCCTGTCCGCTTTGAGCTGTCGGCAGTGCCCGATTTTGAAATAACAAGTATTCTGCAGACCCTTGCTCTTGCGGCAATGTGCGCCCTTGTAAGCATAATTTTCTGCATTGTTATGGCGAAAACCCACCACCTTTTCTCCCACCTTTTCAAGAACTCCTACATAAGAATTTTCGCAGGCGGCATTTTAATAGTACTGCTCACCTTCATTGTGGGCAATCAATCCTACAACGGCGCAGGAATGGACATTGTGGACAGGGCTATACTTGATGGACAGGCTCAGCCTGCCGCATTCCTCCTCAAAATTATTTTTACGGCAATAACAATAGGCTGCGGCTTCAAGGGCGGTGAAATCGTCCCCACCTTCTTTATCGGCGCAACCTTCGGCTGTGTAATGGGACAGCTTTTAGGCATGGACCCACGCTTTGCCGCCGCAATGGGACTGGTGGCAATGTTCTGCGGCGCAACAAATACGCCTATTGCCTCAATTCTCTTAAGCGTGGAGCTTTTCGGCTCAAGGGGCGTGGAATTTTTCGCAGTCGCCTGCGGAATAAGCTATATGCTTTCGGGCTATTTCAGCATTTATTCCAGTCAGAAAATCGTATATTCAAAGCTGAAGGCAATTTATGTAAACCGTGACGCAAGGCATTGAAACTGCCGTATTTTTCTATTGCAAAAAAATCCGCTTTGTGATACAATAAGTTATAAATATGTAAAAAAGGACATTTTAATATGAACGGCATAGATTTATCGGACAAAAAACGTATTGTTATAAAGGTAGGCACTTCTACCCTTGCCCACAAAACGGGCAATCTCAACATAAGACGGGTGCAGAAGCTTTGCGAGGTATTCTCCGACCTTAAAAACTCGGGACGGGAGATTATTTTCGTTACTTCGGGGGCAGTGGGAATAGGCGTAGGCAGAGCCGGACTTGCGACTCGTCCTAAGGATATGCCCACAAAGCAGGCCTGCGCCGCAATAGGCCAGTGCGAGCTTATGAACATTTACGACAGGGAGTTTGCAAAGTACAACCACACGGTAGCCCAGATTCTTATTACCCGTGACGTTATCAGCAACAAGACCCGTCACACCAATGCGAGAAACACTCTCCACCGACTGCTTGAAATGGGGGTTATTCCCGTTATCAACGCAAACGATACGGTTTCCATAGAGCAGCTTGACTTTGACGAAAACGACACCCTTTCCGCAATGGTGGCAGGACTTGCAGACGCAGATTTACTGGTAATTCTGACGGACGTTGATGGGCTTTACGACAAAAATCCAAAGCTGCCCGACGCAAAGCTTATTCCCGTGGTGGAAAAAATCACCGACAGTATGATAAGCGCAGCAGGAGAAAAAGGCTCAGAGCTTGCAAGCGGCGGTATGCTCACAAAGCTTGAAGCGGCAACTATCGCCGGAGAAAATGGCATACCAACGGTTATAATCAAGGGCGAAAACCCGGAAATACTTTACGATTTGTTTGAAAATAAGGCAGTCTGCACCGTTTTCACGGCAGAGGGGGAAAAAATATGAGCTACATAGAGGAACTTGGAATTGCCGCCAAAAAGGCGGAGCGTGCTGTTTCGGGCATTTCCGTGGGAGCAAAAAACGCAGCTCTTAAGGCAATTGCGGACAAGCTTGCCGCAAACAAGGAGCTTATTATAAAGGAAAACGCAAGGGACGTTGAAGCCGCAAGGGCAAACGGTATGAGCGAGGCAATGCAGGACAGGCTTACCCTTACGGAAAAGCGAATTGACGCCATGAGCGAGGGCGTGCTTCAGGTAATGACCCTTGACGACCCAATAGGCGAGGTGCTTGGCGGAAAGGATTTGCCAAACGGACTGCACATTGTGAAAAAAAGAGTTCCCTTAGGAGTTATCGGTATTATCTTTGAATCCCGTCCAAACGTTACCGTTGACGCGGCGGCTCTTTGCCTTAAATCGGGCAACGTGTGCATTTTAAGAGGAGGCAGCGACGCAATCCACTCCAACAAGTGCCTTGTTGCTCTTATGCGTGAGGCATTAAAGGAAACGGGTATATGCGAGGACGCAATCGCCCTTGTGGTTGACACCTCAAGGCAGGCTGCAGGGGAAATGATGAAGCTTGACCGCTATATCGACGTGCTTATCCCGAGAGGGGGCGGCGGACTTATCAGCTCCGTTATGCGAAATTCCACCATTCCGGTAATCCAGACGGGAGAGGGCAACTGCCACGTTTATGTTGACCGCTTTGCGGATATTGATATGGCGGTGAACATTGTGGATAACGCAAAGACCCAGCGCCCCAGCGTATGCAACGCAATAGAAAACGTCCTTGTTCATAAGGACGTTGCGGAGCAGTTCTTCACCGCTCTTGCAGAGAAATGGAACGGCAAGGTTAAGTTTATCGGCGACGAGGAAACCGCAAAGTACGTTGCCGTTGAGCATATTGCAACGGAGGAGGACTACCGTAAGGAGTTTCTCGATTACGTCATTGCCGCTAAGGTGGTTAAGTCCATTGACGAGGCAATCGACCATATAAACGCCTTCGGCACAAGACACAGCGAATGTATTGTCACAATCAACCTTGACAACGCCGAAAAGTTCCAGCAGTCCGTTGACGCAGCGGCAGTTTACGTCAACGCAAGCACACGGTTTACAGACGGCTTTGAGTTCGGTCTGGGAGCGGAAATAGGCATTTCCACCCAGAAGCTCCACGCAAGAGGACCAATGGGACTTGAAGCCCTTACCACCTACAAATACCTTATCAACGGAAAGGGACAGATAAGGCAGTAACCCGAAAGGAAAGCTATGGCAAAGAAAAACAAACGGAACAATAACAGCAAAAATAAAAACACCACGGCAAAAAAGCCCGAGGAAAAGCTTAACGAGCCGATTATCCCCGAGGAAAAGCCTGCCGGCGAAAATCCGCCTGTACCCGAAAAGCCACAGGCGGCGGAAAAACCTGCGCCCAAAAGCAAGCGCAGAAAGCAGCCCGTGGCAAAGCCCGAAAAGCCTGCTCCAAAGGAACACAAGGAGCACGAAACTATCCTTTCTTCTCTTGCAGGAGCTCTTGACGAGGATTACAGCGAAATAGAGGAGGTAATGTCCCCTCAGCAGCCCTCGGAAACAACAAAGACAAAATACCCCGTAAGTCAGAAGATTTTCTTCTGCGTAGGCGTGTTTATTCTTGCAATGGCTATTGTGGGAATTGTTTCCACAGTCAACTTTACCGCCAACTTTATCGGCGAAATTGCCGACCAGACTTCGCTGAAAAACGAATTTGCGGTATTTGTTTATCCCGTTGTCGCCTCCGACCCCCCTGCCTTTGAGAATATAGAGGATCTGCCAAGCTCTACTATTATAAACTGCTCGATATGGCAGATAGTTTTAAGCGGCAATACCGAAAACTACGAGATTGTGGACGAATATTTTATGTCCGTCCCCGAAATAGACGTTGAAGCGGCGGCGGCTTCATTGTTCGGCTACGGCTTTGTTATGGAGCATCAGACGGTAGGCTTCGGCAATACCGTGTTTGAATACGTTGCCGACACAAAAAGCTACACCGTTCCCATAAATCCTGCGCTGAACTCCTATTCCCCACGCATAACTGAGCTGTCAAACGTTGGCGAGCTTTACACCGTTACCGTTGAATATATGCCCCCCAGCGCTCTTGCAATTGCAGGCATTGAAACGGAAAACGACCCCGACAAGACTATGATTTACACAATTTCAAAGTCCAAGGGCAAAATGACAATCAATTCAATCAGACATACGGTAGCGGAGGACACTCCAAGCGAGTATTGATAAACTATGCTTAAAATAACCACCTTCGGGGAATTTTCCTTGAGCAGCGAAAAGCATACTCTTACCGAGCAGAATAAGCGTTCACGGAAAATGTGGACGCTTCTGCAATATTTTATCGCCAATCACAACAGGGAAATATCCCAGAACGAGCTTATCGAGCTGTTATGGCCCGAGGGAGAAAGCGACAACCCGTCAGGTGCGCTGAAAACACAGCTGCACAGGCTGAGAACAGTGCTTGAAAAGCTTGAAACAGGCGAGGAAGTCATAATCAGCACTCTTGGCGCTTACGCCTTCAACAGCAGGCTGCCCCACGAAGCGGACTTTGAGCTTTTCGAGGAATACCTTGAAAAAAGCGGCGGAAATATTCCCGACAATGAGCGCCTTGAATATCTCTTAAAGGCAATTTCTCTCTACAAGGGAGATTTTCTCCACAAATCCGCCCTTGACCCGTGGGTAATGCCCCTTAACGCATATTACCACTCCCTTTACATAAAGGCGGTAAATCAGGCAAGCGACCTGCTTTACAAGGCAGGAAGAAAGCAGGAAATCGCCTATATCTGCAGAAAAGCGGTTATAATCGACCCAATGGACGAAGCGCTCCATTGCAGGCTTATAAAGACGTTGGGAGAGCTGGGGGATACAAAGGCTGCGGCGGAGCAATACCGCTATGCAACCTCCATTTTCCTCGACCAGGGCATAACTCCCTCGGAGGAGCTTACCTCCCTTTACGGAATTACCTCTGCGGAAAAGGACAAAAGCATAAGCAGTATTTCCGAGGTGCGCAAGCGCCTTGACGAAATGGAAATGCCAAGGGGAGCGTTTTTCTGCCAGTTTGAGCTTTTCAAGCACATCTACCGCCTTGAAATGCGTGACGCCGAAAGAAGTAGAACCCCCGTTCATCTCTGCATACTGACAATTACGGAAGCAGACGGCAGTATTCCCGACGGGGCGCTGCTTAAAAAGGTATGCGGCAGGCTTATTTCCGCCGTAAGCGTTTCTCTCCGCACAAGCGACGTTTACACAAGAAGCAGTGCCGCACAGCTTGCATTGCTGCTGCCAAACACCACCCAGCAGACCTGCGTAAAAATAATCGACCGTGTGCTGAAAAAATTCAAACACGATAACCCGAGAGCAGCGGTAAAAATAACCGCCCAATACGAAATTCTACAAGCGAAAGGCGATCAATGAACTACAAAACAATTGCCGCACGAAGCGAAGCAGGCTTTACCGAGAAAAAATCCGAGTTTATCGGCTATATCTGCCCCGTTGAAACGGAGGAGGAGGCAATCGCCTTTATAAACGAAATAAGGGCAATGCACCGCAAGGCAACCCACAACTGCTATGCCTACATTCTCCGCCACAACAACACCGCCCGTCATTCCGACGACGGAGAGCCCTCGGGCACAGCAGGAGTGCCAATGCACGAGGTGCTTGCAAAGGAGGGGCTTACAGACGTGTGCTGCGTGGTTACCCGTTATTTCGGCGGTATTCTTCTCGGCGCAGGGGGACTTGTCAGAGCCTATTCAAAGGGCGTTAAAATAGCAATAGACTCCGCTAAAATCAAGAATATGTGCGACGCCTGCGAAATTGAAATCGGGCTTGATTATTCCCTTTACGGCAGAATAGGGGCGACCCTTGCGGAATATGACGCAAGAATTGCCGAGGAAAGCTTTACGGACAGCGTGTTTATACGGCTTTTTCTCCGTGTTGAACAGGCTGAAAAGTTCAAGGCAGACTTGATTGAGCTTTGCAACGGCAGGATTTCTGTACAGATTAAACAAACAATAAGCTATGATTTTGGCTAATGTGACAAAAAGCAAAAAAATCCTCTCGAAAAAAAAGGAGTTTCGAGGGGGTTTTTAGTATTTATATATGCACAAGAAAAATGAAAGGCGGAATGTAAATGCTTTTAAGAGAAAGAGTTATCGAAAACGAAAACAGAACACTTTCTGAATTCGCCTGCCGCAGTATTGACACCAAGGGCAGACTGCACGAGGAAAAGCCCTGCGATATAAGAACCGACTTTATGCGTGACAGGGACAGGATAATTCACTGCAACTCCTTCCGCCGTCTTAAGCATAAAACCCAGGTTTTCCTTATCCCAAAATCCGACCATTACAGAACCCGACTTACACACACCCTTGAGGTAGCCCAGATTGCAAGGACAATTGCAAGGGCAATGTGCCTTAACGAGGATTTAACCGAGGCAATAGCCTTAGGTCACGATCTGGGACATACCCCTTTCGGACACGACGGAGAGCGTGTGCTTGATTCCCTTGTGCCCGACGGATTTAAGCATTATAATCAGAGCGTCCGTGTAGTTGACATAATCGAGCGTGAGGGCGCAGGACTTAACCTTACCTACGAGGTACGGGACGGCATAAAGTGCCACACAAATATGACCGCCGAAACCCTTGAGGGCGTAATCGTCAAGTACAGCGACCAGATTGCCTACATAAATCACGACATTGAGGACGCAATAAGAGGGGGAGTTCTTAAGCAGGAGGATTTGCCCGAATTTCCCGTAAGGGTGCTGGGAGAAACCAAATCGGAGCGCATTACCTCCCTGATAAAGTCAATTATTTCAAGCAGCACAAGCGAAATACGCTATGATGAGGAAACGCAGAAGGCTCATGATGAGCTGAAAGCCTTTATGTTTGAAAAGGTTTACCTTGCTCCCGCAACCAACATTGAAAAGCATAAGGCCTGCAAAATCGTTGAATATCTTTACAAGCATTACTGCAGCTTTCCTGCCGAGATGCCGCCTCTCTATCAGCGGCTTGCAAAGGACTGGGGCACGGAAAGAGCGGTCTGCGACTTCATTTCGGGAATGTCCGACGATTATGCGGTGGATATTTATAAAGAACTTTGCATACCCAAATCATGGATTTAATGGATTTAATGTATAAAGAGGTGATATTATGCCCCTGCCCGACGGCTTTCTTGAAGAGCTGAAATTAAACAACGATATAGTGAGCGTAATGTCCTCTTACGTCAATTTAAAACGTGCAGGCAGAGATTATGTCTGCTCCTGCCCTTTCCATTCGGAGAAAACTCCCTCCTGCCACGTCTATACCGAAAATCAGAGTTTTTACTGCTTCGGCTGCGGCGCAGGCGGAGATGTGATAAACTTCATACGGCGCATTGAAAGCCTTGACTATATTGAAAGCGTGCGCTTTCTTGCACAGCGTGCAGGAATGAATATGCCCGAGGACGCCAACGACAAAACCGCAATGCAGCGCACACGAATGCTTGAAATGAACCGTGAGGCGGCAAGGTTTTTCCGCGATCAGCTTATCTCCCCGGGGGGAGAGGAGGGCTGGCGGTATCTTATAGACCGTGGACTTACCCCAAACACTATAAAACGGTACGGTCTTGGCTATGCGGCGGACGACTGGCACACGCTGCGGCTGTTTATGAAAAGCAAGGGCTATACCGATTTCGAGCTGGCGGACGCCGCCCTTGTTGCACGGAACAACAACAATTTCTACGATAAATTCCGCCACCGTGTAATGTTCCCCATTATCGACAGACGGGGAAACATTATCGGCTTCGGAGGGCGCACTCTTGAAAAGGACGCTCCCGCAAAATACCTTAACAGCGACGAAACCTTGGTGTTCAAAAAGCGCTCAAACATATTTTCCCTTAATTTTGCTAAGAATACAAAGGAGAAATACTTTATCCTCTGCGAGGGCTATATGGACGTTATCGCCCTTAATCAGGCAGGCTTTACCAACGCAGTTGCAACTCTCGGAACGGCAATAACTCCCGAGCAGGCACGGCTGATGAAGCAGTACTGCGACGAGGTGGTGATTTCCTACGATTCGGACGAGGCAGGACAAAAGGCTACAATGAAAGCCATCAACCTGTTAAGCGAGGCAGGAATTTCAACAAGAGTGCTGCAAATGGACGGGGCAAAGGACCCGGACGAGTACATAAAGAAATACGGAGCAGAGGCGTTCAGGCTGCTTATTGACAAATCAGGCTCGGCAATCAGCTTTGAGCTTGATAAGGCAAAGCGTGGGCTTAACCTTGATACCGCCGAAGGACGTTCAGCTTATCTCAAAAAGGCGGTAACGCTCCTTGCGGATATTGACAGCAGGCTTGACCGTATGGTGTATATTTCAGACGTGGCAAAGCAGTGCGAGCTGAGCGTTCAGAACGTGGAGCTTGCGGTTGAGGATCAGCTGCGGCGAAAGGGCTACCGTGCAAGGGAGCAGGAAAACAAAATGCTTATTAACAGCCTGTCCTCTCACGATAAAATAAACCCCGACGCAGACAAATATCCCACCGAGGAAAAGGCGGAGCGTGGAATTATAGCCTACCTTTTCCACTCCCCCGACAAGCTGAAAAAAATACTTGCTCAAATTACCGCCGAGGATTTTCCCACGGCATTTAACC
>CAMDZU010000003.1 GCA_945910715.1 uncultured Clostridia bacterium | reverse complement strand
GTCGGGAGCGTTTCCTTGTCTGCGTGTGTTTCTCGAAGTCTTGAGCTTGTCGAAAAATACTTTTTCGACAAGCTCAAACCGCCTTTCAACAAGGCGGTTTATTTTTACTGTTCCTTTCCGAAAACGCCGAAAAGCGCCCGGATTACCTCCTCCATATTGATAGGCTTGGAGATAAAGCCGTTCATGCCTGCATCTGCGGCGGCTCTGCGGTCCTCGTCAAAGGCGTTTGCAGTCATTGCCACAATAGGCGTTTCCGCAAGGACCTTGTCCTCAAGGGCTCTTATGCGCCTTGTTGCCTCGTAGCCGTCCATAACGGGCATCTGAATATCCATAAGCACAAGGTCGTAGCGGAAATCCTTTGAAGCGCAGATTGCGTCCAGCGCAAGCTGACCGTTTTCCGCCATATCAACAACAAAGCCGTACTCCTTCAGTATTTCATAGGCAATTTCTCGGTTAAGCTCGTTATCCTCAACAAGCAGCAGCCGCTTGCCCTTGAAATTGCGTGTTTCTTCGGTAACGGGAAGTACCTGTTCCTCGTTGGTCTGCTGTTTTCCCAAAGCGTTAAGCAGAGATTCACGCAGGTCGGACATAAACATCGGCTTTGAGCAGAAGGCGGTAACGCCTGCCGCCCTTGCCTCAACCTCAATATCCGTCCAGTCGTAGGCGGTAAGGATAATTATAGGCGTATGGTCCCCAAGACTGCGTATCTGTCTTGTTACCTCGATACCGTTCATATCGGGCAGCCGCCAGTCGATAATGTATGCGTGAAATGCGTCGTTTACCTCGATAGCCTGTCTTGCTCGGAGCACTGCCTCCTTGCCCGAAACAGTCCATTCCGATCTCATTCCCACACGAAGCAGCATTTTTGTCACACTGTCGCAGGTGTTGAAATCGTCGTCCACAACAAGAGCCTTAAGTCCCTCCAGCTCCGTGATTTTTTCAACCGCTTTGTGCTCGGACCGGAGCCTTAATTCAACACGGATAACAAATTCCGTGCCCTTGCCCTTTTCGGAATGTACCTCAATAGTGCCGCCCATCATGTCAATAATGTTCTTTGCAATGGACATACCAAGACCTGTGCCCTGTATTCTGCTTACGGTGGAGGTGCGCTCACGCTCGAATGGATTGAAGATACGCTCCACGAAATCCTCGCTCATTCCGATACCCGTGTCCTTTATTCTCAGCTCGTACAGTCCCTTGCCTGCGGATTTGGCGGGGAGCTGTGAAATGCGTACCGAAACCGTGCCGCCGGGAGCGGTAAACTTTACAGCATTGGAAAGGAGATTGAGCAGCACCTGATTAAGACGTATCTTGTCACAGAAAACGTCCTCGTCCATTACGTCCAAAGTGTCCATATACAGCTCAAGCTGCTTTGCGTGAATCTGTCCGCTTACAATAGTTTTAAGGTCGTGGAGAATATCCGATAGGTTGACTTCCGTTTCCTCAAGATGAATTTTTCCGCTTTCGATACGGCTCATGTCGAGTACGTCGTTTATCAGCGAAAGCAGATGATTGCCCGAGGAAAGAATTTTTGAAAGGTAGTCCTTTATCTTCTCATCGTTGCCTATATTGGCGCTTGCAAGGGTGGTAAAGCCGATAATGGCGTTCATTGGCGTTCGGATATCGTGGGACATATTGGTGAGGAAGGTGCTCTTTGCCCTGTTTGCGCTCTGGGCGGCATTTACTGCGTCCTCAAGAGCCTGATTTATCTTCTTGTCCCTTGTACGGTCGGACATTACAAGAATATATTTTTTCTCGTCCTGAACGTAGCTGCAAAGTGCAATAACGTGGAACCAGCGCATTTCCCCTGTTTTCAGGTGAATATACTCCCTGTCCCATTCGCCCTGCTCGCCCGGAATAATTGCAGGCAGCTGATCCAGAATATGCACCGTGTCCCCTTTTCCCACAAGGCGGTCAAGCTCACGGATATTAGCACGGGCCTGCTTTTCGCTGATGCCGAAAAGCTTTTCAATGTTGGGGCTGATGTAGTCCACACGGAAGGTTTCAGCGTCAAGCATAAGGAAAACGTCGTCAACGTTTACGGACAGCTTTGAAAACAGCTCGTCACGGAGCAGAATTTCAGTATCCTTCTTTTTCAGCTGAAGCTGATTGCGTCTTATGATTACCGCCAGAGCCAGCGCCGCAACGCCTATTGCGATTCCTGCGGCAAGCAGCAGGGTGCTCCACTGGAGGCTGTTTATGCTTGCGTTTACAAGCCCTGCAGGAACAAGTCCGATAAGGGTCCAGTCCTCAAATTCGGCTGGCTCGTATATAAAGTAGTAGCTTGTATCTCCCAAGCGGATAATATCCGCTCCCGGAATGCCCTTGCGTAAATTTTCCTGAAGAGCGTTTATCTCCTCCTCGGTCATATCCGAATATTTTCTCAGCATAGCAAGGAAGTTGTAAACGTCCTGCTGCTTTTCGGCGGAATTGTCTATTACAACACGTCCGTCGGGATGAATTGCATAGCTGCTGGCTCTGCCGTCAAAGGCGGATATTTTCAGCGTGTTGACAAGATCCTCGTTATTGAAGCTTACGGCGACAGCCTCGTAGCTGAAGCCCCTGAAGCTGTTCTTGTCGGCAGGCGCAGCAAAAACCATTATCTGGGGCTGCCCCGGCACAACGGCATTTACAACAATATCCCTGCCGTTGAGTATCAGCTCGGGCAGGTCGTCCTTAAGGTCAAGATAGCCCGTTTCCCCCTCTGCCGTAAGATAGTTCCCCTCACGGGAAACGAAATAGAAATCGGTAAAGCCCGTTTCCTCCTTGGCATGGCTGATAAAATCCGTAATTTCGTCCTCGTCCGAAACGTCCCGAAGATAGTCCGACCACAGATGCATGTGAGTAAAGTTCTTGCTTACGGCATAGTAAAGGGATTGCTGTGACTGGTGATAAATTTCGGTAAGATGAGAAACGCTCTCCGAATAAATGGTTTCGGATACAAAGGAGTAATAGAATGAGCTTGCCGCAGCAACCACAATAAAAACTGCCGCTAATGCAAGAACAGAAATAACACGTTTTTTCATTTGCCTATTCTCCTTAAAATAAGAAATTCCATATTGCTTTTATCTTATAAAGGTCACATAATCCGTGGGCGCTTCAAACTGCTTTCCGCCCTCGAAAGCGGAACAGAACAGCGTGTAGATATTGTCGTCCATTACCTTCATTTTGTCGCTTAAATCCTGCGGCATGGAACAGCCGCAGTAGATGTCCGATTCAATAAAATCGTTGTCCCCTGCCGTCATTACGGAATAGGTCCTGCCTTCGTCAAGAGGCTGACCGTTTACCGTTATTTCACCGAGAGTATAGGTACCGTCCCCGTTGTCGGTAAGCTGATACTCAATTCCGCTTGCAGCAGGGATAAGATTACGGTGGCGTATTGGGTTAGCGCCGTCCTCCCCGACGTTGACGAGCCATTCCATAAGCCGCTTAAGCTCCGCTCCCGTAAGCTCGCCGCTTCTGAAAACAAGGCGGTTTGCAAGGAATCTGTTAAGCTGCTCTCTTGTGTAATCTCCGCTGAAAACGGGAGCGGCTATAAAGTTGGAATAGCCTATGGCAACATCGCTGCCCCATTGTCTGCGGAAAGTGTTTGCGGCGGCGGAAGCGGCAGGACTGCCGTGCTCGCCTACCTCATAAGCATACTCCGTCTGCTGTGTGGTGACAATTTCGGGGGTTTCGCTGCTTTCCTTTCGGGTAAGCTGTGCGTTGAAGTCCTCGTAGGCCTCCTTTGCGCCGTATTCCCCTGTTATCATTTTCTGCACAACGTTTTTGGAAACGGCAAACATTTCCGTTGAGGCAAGGCGCATATAAAGACGGTTATGATTTACGCAGTCCATAACCTGTGAAAATACGTCGTTTATTTCCATATTGACGTTTTTATTGTAGCTGAGCACAGCGCCGCCCGAAGCGGTACAGCGCTGACCCTCCTCGCTGAACATTGCCTCAAGAACCTGCATAACTGCGTCGGATTTAGCCTTGTTCTGCTCCACGTCCTTGTTTACCGCAACCTGACAGGTGGGGTAGGTAAGCAGCCAGTTTTCCTCGGAGGTTTCGCCGAAATAGGGCAGCATAACGGTGTTGACGCTGTTGTCACGTCTTAACACGGCGCAGTCGCTGGCTGTGGCACGCATAATTGCCGCCTTGCCCTCCAGCAGCTCCGACTTATTTACTGCATAGGACATTTCCACGTCCTCGGGCTTTATCATAGTGTCCTTCATATAACGATCGAAGCTTTCGAACACCTTAACCCAGACATTATCGTCAAGTCCCACGGGGTTATCGGCGGTTTCGCTTTCGTAGGAGGTGCGCCACATTGTTCCCTCCATTGTCATAAGCTCAGGGATTGCACAGCCCTGAAGAGCCTCCATGCAGGAATAATCCTCACGGTAGTCGTTCACATAGCAGCGTATGCCCAGCCGGTCAAAGCGCTTGCAGGCCTCTGCAAATTCGGCATAGTTTGTAGGGAGAGGTATGCCGTTTTCCTCGAAAATATCAGCGTTTGCCACATATCCGTCAACCTCGGCGCACATAGGCAACCAGCGTATTGCTCCGCCTGTTTCCCTGTTGTTTTCAATGTAGCTGTCGTAAAAGCTGCCTGCCACGTTGGTTTCGCTTAAATCCATAAGCAAATCTGACATGTGGGCTGCGTCGTTGAGGGAAAAGCGGCGGCAGGTGATTATATCGGGCAATGCTCCCCTTGAATTAAGGTCGGTGTAGAAGTCCATGGTGTTGTAGCCCACGATAAAGGTGAAGTCAATATCAGGGAATTGCTCCTCCAGCCAAGGAGTAAGCGCCTTGGTCATGGACTTGTCCCACAGGTACATGGTTATGTGTACCTTGTCGTTCTTGTCGGAAATTCCACAGCCCCCGAAGCCCATAAATACTGCAAGAATCAGAAGTGCGGCGATAATTCGTTTCTTCATTTATTTTCCTTTCGTCTGCGGTTATTTCAATGTAATATAATTTTCGGGTTCCGCAATTGTGCCGCCCTCTGCTATATAATCAGTCCAGTGTACTTTTACATTCTTTTCCACTGCCTCAAAAACGGGGTTTTCTTCGTCAAGGTAAGGAGCCATGTATGCATATGTGTTAAGGCAGGTCACCTTAAAGGTATCGGTAGGCTTTATTGTATTTCCGTCCTTAAGAACGTTCTTAAGGATATATTTTCCGTCCTTTTCCTCAACTTCAACAGAAATTCCGCTTACAACGGGCAGCGAGCCTCTGTTGAAAGGCGTAAAGCCGCCCTCAATGCCCTCAACGGCTGTTTTCAGATATGCGCTGAGCTCTTCCCCCGACATTTCACTCTGCCATGCCGTCAGCGCATTTGGCATTATCATATAGCCAACCATTTTTTTGGTATAGTCAGCCTTGACTACCGAGCCTGTAAAGCTGTATGCAGGAGCGACAAGCACGTCGCTTTCAAAGAAATTACGCAGGGAATTTGCCATAACGGAATAAGCCTCGTTGCCGCCGTTTTTGTGGAATACGTTGGAATAAGTCTTGTCTATTGTAAGCACCGTTTCATCGGTGCTTTCCTCTGGCTGTCTAAGCTGTGAGTCAAAGGCCTCGTAAGCCTGCTTTGCGTCGTATTCCCCCTGAATCATCTTTGTTATAACGTTCTTTGACACGGCAAAAAAGTCGTTTGAGGCAATACGGATATAAAGGTGGTTCTGCTGCATAAGCGGAACGAGATTGGAAAGGTGGGGCGAAAGCTCCAGATTTACGTTCCGGCTGTAGGTAATAACGTCCTCGCCCTTGGCAAGATTGTTCTGACTGCCCTCGGAAAGCATAACGTTAAGCACACGCATAGCCTTTTCCTTGCGGGCGCTGTCCTTTTCAAGGTCCTTGTTCAGCGCAGCCTGGAAAGCAGGATATGTAAGCAGCCATTGCTCCCCGTTCTGTCCGAAATAGGGGAGAAATACGGCGTCTATGCCCATTTCCTGCAAAGCAACCGTGTTGGAGCCGCCTGAACGGATAACAGCAACCTTTCCTTCGGTGAACATATCCATAACGGGAGTATAGTCGTACTCAACATCCTCGGGGAGAATGTTCACGTCCTTAATGAACCTTTCCATACGCTCAAAAGCTTCGGGCCATATTTTATCGTCAAGACCTGTCATTGGGTCGGCAGGGTCCTCGTAGCTGCTGCGCCACATACGTCCCTCCATAGAAGTAATCTCGGGAATTGAAAGACCCTGAAGTATTTCCATACAGGTATAGTCATAGGCAAAGTCCGCCACAAAGCCTCTTATGCCTACCTTTTCAAATTCCTTGCAGGCTGAAACAAGGCTGTCATAGTCTGTTGGCATAGGAATGCCGTACTGTTCAAACAGCGCTCTGTTTGCAACAAGACCGTCCGCCTCACCGCAAAGGGGCAGCCAGTTTATTGTTCCGTCGGTGTTGGTGAAGTTTCCGATATAGGATTCGTAAATCGCCCCTGCCTCCTCGGTGGTGGATAAATCCATAAGCTGATCCTTCAGCTCCGCAGCGTCGTGAAGAGAAAATCTGCGTGAGGTGATAATGTCGGGCAATTGTCCGTTCTCGTTGAGAAATTTATAGAAATCAAGGTCGTTGTTTCCAACCACAAACTGAATGTTGATGTCAGGCAGCTGCTCCTGAATATAGGGAGCGAAGCTTTCATACATAGCGGTGCTCCAGAGATAAACGGAAATGGTGTCCGCCTCTTCCGAAGCCACGTTCCCTCCGCAGCCGCCAAATGCCGTTATTGCCATAACAGCAGCCGTAATTGCCGAAACAAGCCTTAATCTTATTTTCTTCATTCCTCTTCCCTTCCGACGGCGGTCAGACCGTCAAAAACGCCATTGAAAGCCTGTTAAACCCCGTGCTTTCAATGGCATTGCCTGATGATAATATTTTTGTTTGCCTTATAACCCCGTGCACTTTATATAGATTTAATTCAATAATACCATACTTTTCCTCATAAAGCAAGGAGTTTCGTAGGGTTTTGCAACTTTTTGTTGGATTATTGAATATTTATTTCGGCAAAAAGCATACTGTATTGCTGTATGCACAATTTAATACTAATTCCTAATCTCCTTATAGACAAAGTCTATAAGGAGAGCCGCCTGAAAGGCGGCAAGTCAAAACCTATGGTTTTGACTGAATTAGTATTGAACGGCTTTCCTGCGGCTTTGCCGCACCCACCGCAAAGCGGTGGGATCAACCTATAGACTTTGTCTATAGGTTGATTAGGAAATAGTATAAGCCGGCATAAAAAGAGGAGGATAAATGGATAAGCCTTTTATCCTCCTGCAAATTCAGCTTGCCGAAATCATATTTGTATAAATCTTTGCATTGGTATAGATAATGTAATCGCTGCAAAGAGTATTGCTTATGGCGTTTCCTTCAGCGTCAAGCAGCTCCGCTTCAAGCTTCACCTTGTAGTTTGCGTATGTGTAGCCCTTCTGCTCAAAGATATCCCCTGTCACAACGGAATACTTGGTAGCGATTTCATAGGTGCCTGCCTCGTATTTAAGCAGGTTCTTGTCAAAGGTAAAGGTATATTGGCCTGCTCCTCCGGGCTCCCATACTCCGTTGGTGTTTTCAAGGCTTACCTCCGTAAGGTATTCCGAAATATCCACGGGAACGTAGGTTTTGTTATTGTCCTTGCGTAAAAGGCTCAGGGTAAATTTCACCTTTTCCGCTCTGCCAAGGTCGGCCTCGGGAACGTTTGTGACGCTGTAATAGCCTACAGCGTTGATTTCGCCGTTGGTTTCCCTGCCGTTTATTCCGCAGTTGGAAAGCTCGTTTGGAGTAAGTGCGGAAATGTTGTAATTCAGCGATACGCCGGAAATATTATCGCGGTAGTAAGGCTTTCCGTCCGCTATCTGAGGAACGGCGGAAATGTTGCTGTGAACAAGGTTATCCCGTATATAGGCAAGGTTGGAGCTTGCAGAGAAGGCAGTGCCGTAGCCGCTGTCCTCTGTCTTTCGCTCGGGGAATTGCTCTATTATGCCCGTACCGTCGCCGTAAACTATCTGCAGATCATTGCAGATAACTTCTGCGCTGTTTCCGCTTATTAGCTGGTCCTTGATGTCAACGGCGGTTTCTCCGCTGCCGCCCGTAAAGCAGATAACCGAATCATTGCAGTTGAAGCCCACGTTATAGCTATTGCCGCCTGTGGTATAGGAGCCTGTGATATACGGACTGCCCTTTATGCCCTTTTCAGTGCCGTTTTCGTCTGTTCTGTCCGCCTCGATTATAAACGCCTGATACAGATGAATTGAGCTGTAACGGAGATAAGCCTTTACGTCCTCCGCATTTTCGGATTTAAGGGTAATAACCGCTCTCATCTCGGCAGTTACCTTGTTGTTATTCTCGTTGATTACCTGATCCCCCGTAGTAACAAAGGTAACCTCCTGGTCATACAGGTTGCCAAGTATCATATGGACATTGTTCTGCTCAGAGCCGGTGTTGTTCATACGGGACGGGGTCATTCCGCTGTCGCCCAGTCTTGTGCTGCACTTGAGCGTAATGTTCCTCATAGGCTGAGTGCCGTCGTCCTCGGTAAAGAAGCTGATGTAATAATCCTCATATACCTTCAGCAGTCCCGATTCGTCCGTCATATTCGCCTTTGCGGCAACGGTAACGGTGTACAGCTTCGAGGTATCCGTATCACCATCTGTCTTTTTCCTGTAATAGTTTTCGCCCACCTTTATTGTGGCAGCGGAAATATCGCCCTCGCAGATAACAAGAGTGCCGTTTGTATTCTGTACCGCCGTTATATCCGCCGCTTTTTCAAGCAGCGTCACAAAGTCCACGGGAGCAAAGGCTGTTCCGTCGGATGAATTGAACAGACTGAAATCAAGCTTATGGTCAAAGTCCCTCAGAGCCTCTCCGATTGTGGAATAATAAGCCTTTCCCTTATTGTTCTTATCCACCAGCACAAGCCTTGTATCGGCAGGAAGGTCGTTGCTGCATAACAGAATAACCGACTTTCCGTAGCCCGAAAGGAGATTTTCGCCGCCGTTTATAGCAGACTCCCATTCCTGAGGCGTTCTGCGGTAGAAATAGGTTATGTAGTCGGTTACGGGAGTGCCGTAGCTTTCAAGAACAGGGTTTCCGTAGGTGTAAAGCTCGCCGTTATATCTTGTTCCCGAAAGAGCCGCCGCCATAAAGTCGAACTTCAGCATTTTCTCCACATAAACGGGAATATAAAGGTGATAAGCCACCTTGCCCGACTGATCCGGGGCGTAATACTGAACGTCGATAAGGGTGAACTGTGCGTCGTATGCGCTGTCGTAAGCCGTATCGGTCATTTTGAAGAAGCCGCCGCTTATTTCAAGGGTCCTTACGTCCGCCTGTTCAACAAAAACATTGTTTTCAAGCCGTAAAACGGAAATTTCCACGTTGAATGAGCTGTTATCCCCCGCATAGTTTACATCCTTTTTGTCCTTGGTCAGCCTGTTGTTGGTCAGAAGACGTATATAGCTGTTCAACATAGAGGTTACGTTGCTGTAATTGGAGTCGTTTATTACAAGCACGGGGAAATTCTGCTCATCGGAAATACCGCTGCCTGTTTTCTCCTTGAAGGTTGACAGCTTGGACTTGTAGCTTTCGAAAGTGCCTGCGTCTGCGTCAACGTTTTTATACCGTGTATCGCTGCCGCTTTCAATATCGCTGAGAATATTCGTAAATGCGGTAAGGCTTATTCCGTCGCCTGTAAGCAGCATTGCTCCGTCCGCATTCAAAGCAGGGTTTATTACCGCATAGGGGTAGGCTCCCATATCGGTAACGTCCGCCGCTGTATTGAAGGTCGGCGGCTCGGTATTTGCCCCATGGTCAAGGCATTTGCCCTCATAATCGGAATAAATGACGTAAATGCTGCCATTGTTTGTTCCCACAGTCCGGTTTGGATATTTGCCGTTCTCCGCTTTCTGAACGCACAGTCCCACCAGCTCAAGAGAGCAGCCGCTGTCAAGAGTTCCTGCTGCGTCGCCGCCCGAGTTGCCTGTCATTGCATTGCCGTTTGTATCGGTTACCTGCACATTGTTCAGCGTAATATTTCTGCCGACTATTCCCATATTATACTTGGCTGCGGCAAAAATACCGCCTGCAGGCTTTCCGCTTTGCTGAATAATAACACAGTCGGAAATAAGACTGTTTTTAAGAACTGCTGTTCTCGTTTTGTTTGCGCTTTTTTCTATCTTTCCAAGCAAGCCGCCTGCGCCCTCTGCGCTGGATGAGTATGATTTTATCGTGTAATTCTCAACGGAACAGTTGTCTATTAACAGATTGCCTCGTGAAATGCTCATAAGTCCGCCGGAGTCATATTTGCCCGTTATTATGGAGCTGCCGTCCTCGTTGCCTATTAGGTGGCAATTGGTTATTTTGCCTGTCATAACGCTGTCCTTGTAGGCGCCTGCAATACCGCCGCTAAAGGTGACAGCATTGTTGCTGACGGTAATGCTTGTGCTTCTGACGGTAATGTTTTCGATTATAGCCGCCTTTTGGTTGGCTGCTTTATCGTCCTCCTCCCCTGCGTTTCCGATAACAGCTCCCGCAAAAACGGTGTTGTTGGGAACAGAGGTCATATCTATAGCTACGTTCTCGATATCCACATTTCTTACAGTAATATCCTTGCCGTTGTAAGAACCGCCGAAAATTCCTCCCGCTCCGTAACCGTCGTTGAAGGTTCCGCCTTTTGAGCTGCCCACGGTACTGTTGATGAAGCTTCCCCTTGTTCCGCCCGAAGTCTGTCCGTCTATTTCAACCGTGCAATTGTTGCTTACGCCTATAAGACCGGCTGCCCATTTTCCTCCTGTTACAGACACATTGTTTCCGCTGAAGCCCTTTATTGTCGTAAGACCGTATCTTACCGAGCCAACAATGCCCCCTGCGGTCTGGTTAGCGCTTACGGAAAGATTATCAAGACTTATATTTTCCATGTATAATGTGCCGTTTGTATTGGACGCACCTCCGAGAGCTCCCGCACAGCCCGAGTAAGAACCGTCATAATCGGGGGAAGTATCCGCCTCGCTGTAAAATACCCTGTGCTTCACATTTCCCGTCAGGGTAAGGTCGGAAATTTTATATCCGTCATATTTGCCCGTGGTATCGGTTGTGAAATCGGTAGGCACAATGTCGCTCTTATTGAGGATAAGCATATTGAACAGACCAAGACCTAATTTGAAATCCTTGTTGCCGTTGATTTTGTAATAAGCCTCATAATTGTAGCGGTACATATTAAAGCTCGTATTCAGCTCTATTACCGAGTTGTTGCCATTTATGCCGTAAAGGTACATTTCAAGGTTCTCGTTTGTAGAATGCATTGAGCCTATTCCTCTGAAGCCGTCAGGAAGAGTATAAGTTCCTCCTGCAAGCTCAAGGGTGAATACGCAGTTGTTGTTGGTTATGCTTCTTGCCGGATAGTAATTATTCAAGCCGTCCGAAATCTGCGGAGTATATTTGTAGATAATGTACGGAACGGTATCCTTTGTATTTGCATAGCCGTCCTTGCTTGCAAGGCTGTAATCGGCGGAGGAGGCGCTTCCGATTTCGTTATACTCTCCGTGACGGGTCATCTGACCATTGCCGTAGCTGTAGGAGTTGGGGTAAGCGCCGTTAAGCCCTGCGCTGCCTGCGCCGCTCATTGCGATACAGCCCATAATAAACAGGGACTGTGCGTTGGGAACGGTTATTGTGGACTGGTTTATGGAGTTTTTGCCCGTGGGATGCGAAAAGCTGCCGAAGGAAAGCTGAGGAGCATTTTTATCAATGTCGGCAATGGAATAATTCTTTGTGCCGTTCTGCATAGTGACGTTTGCTTCGCCCGGCTCGTAATTATTCGTTTCGGTTACGGCAAATCCGTCTATTACACGTCCTATGATATGGTTGAGGTAAAGCCTTACCTCGCCGTCCTTACCCTTGTAGCTGTTTGATTCCACGGCGGTGAAGTCGTTGTTGCTGTTGTCGGTTATGCCGCTGTGATTTATTCCGGACATATTTCTGAAATAAACGCCGCCGTATCTCAGAACGCCTATATAGCCGCCTATTGCCATATTTCCGTAGCAGCTGCCGTCTTTTACGCTTATGGTGCTGCTTTTCTCAAACTGAACGCTGACTTTGTCGATTATATTGTCGCCGCCGTTTACAATGCCTATAAGTCCGCCGTAAAACGGCGCAGTACCGCCATTATCCGTTTCATACCTGCTGCTTGCGGTGTAGCTTGTTGTGGTAAATTCAGCCGTTACATTTACAGTAAGGTTTCTCACAACGGAGCCTGTGGACTGATAAATGAATGGTACTGTATTCTGAGCGGTTACCGTATGGTCAGCGCCCTCGATTACACCCATAAAGGGAACGCTTTTTCCAAGACCGATAAAGGATATGGGCAGAACAATATTGTTATCCAGCTTGTAATAAGCGGTAGAAAGCGCCGCCGCCATTTCCGCAACGGTTTTCTTGTTGCCGCCTGCGTCAACAAAAGCAGACTGCTCCGAATCCCATACAAATTCGGTATGAGGCGATTCGATTCCGCACCACGACTTGTAATTATCCCCGTGGAAATTGATGATTGTTCCGTCCGTTGTGGGCTCATTGCCGTACATCAGATTTGCCGCAAGGGCAAGCTGATTGCCGCTTATGATAATATACGGGTCGTTATAGGTGCCGCAGCCCATTTCAAGGTTTGTATCGTTTTTGTGGTTAACCTCTATTTCGTGATTGTTGTTGACTGCATTATAGCCCACCGCCACATAGGGAAGATAGCCTGCAAAGCTGTATTCGCTGCTGCTTGCTGAGTTTTCGGGAGAGGTAAAGTATTCGCTGTCGATATACTTCTTCTGCCAGTAGGGGTGCTCTGCTGTGTCGGCGTATTCCACCGACTCCGAAATTTCCCTGCCGTAGGTTACATTCCGAATATGGTTTCCGCCCGAGTCCCAGTCCTCGCCGTGCTTGAAGTTGTAAACCACCGTACAGCTGCTGCCTGCGGGATATACAAAGCTGTTAAGGAGGGTTGCGCTGCTGAAAATACTGTTTTCGGGCATAGCCTCCAGCGCAATTCCGCTGAAAACAACATTTATGCCGTTGGCGTCATTTCCGCCTACGTTGCCCATAAGACTTGTTGCCGCCTTATCGGTATAGGCGCTGTTTGTCATGGTAACGCCCTTGATTGTGGCCTTGACATAGCTGCCCATATTATTTATGAGCAGCGGAGCATAGCCGCTTGTATCCCTTATTTTTATTCCGTTAAGGACAATGTTGTTTACCTTCAGCAGGACTGTGGTTACCGTACTGCCCGAAACCGTGCCGCAGACAAGTGCGCCCGAGCCGCCGTTGTCGTCAAGCACTCCCGTGCTGCCCGAGAAGGAAGCGCCGTTTACCGTAAGAGCGGCGGTTACGTTTCTGAACAGACCGCCGTGCATAAGGTAATGCTGAGTGGTTTTGTCCGAGGTGGAGCGCACCATGCCGTCGGAATTGCCCGTTCCGCTTTCGCCGCTTTCTATCTGCGAATTGCGGAAGGTGAAGGAGCTGCCGTCCGTGGCGGTAACTGCCGATGAAACGTCAATGGGATAATAGGAATATCCCGTCATATCATAGCTTCCTGCAGGTATGGTATTTCCGCCGAAGGGATTGGTGAAATACTTCTGTATTCTTGTGTGGGCATAGGCATTAAGGCTCCACAGCATAAGCTTTTCGGGGTCTGTGAGTGTGCCTGCTACGCTCTTTTCCCTGATAAGGTCAAGGTTGTAGTAATATCTTGTGTTATTGTTTGTAACGTTTCTGCCCGACTGATTCTGATAGGTATTGCAGCCTGCTCCGTCCATCTGCACACTGCCCGATTCGGTGCGTACGGAAACAACAGCCTTGCCGTTTGCGGAAATATCTGAAGTGTAATTTGCCGAGCAGGTGGCTAACAGCTCGTCATAGGTTATTCCGCTCTTTAAGCCCGAAAGGTCAGCGGAATTTATAACGAAAGCGTCCGGCTTTTTCAGCTCGAGGTACAATGCGTATTCCTTGCTGTAATCGGTGTGAATTCCCCTGTTTATAAGCATACCGAAGGAGCTTGCTTTTGTACCCGTGACGGTGATATTGTTTATTTTCAGGTCGTAAACCTGCCAATAGCCTGTTGCAGCAGTGCATATTCCCGCAAAGGGATTGGAGGTCAGAAGCTCCACAGTACCGCTTTCAACGGTAATTCCATTTACGCCATCGCCGCCGATTATGACTTTGGTATTGTTCCAGGTTTCGCCAAGAAGTCCGCCGCCCATGCCCTTTGAAGAAACCGACGCTTCCCTTACAGTCACGTTTGTAAGAGTAATTTCTCTTGCGCCCGTATCGTAGCTGTTGCCGTAATTTGCTATATTTGCAAGGAAGCAGCCTGTTCTGTCGGCGTCGTTTGTGCTTGAATTTGATACCTTTGTTGAAATTGTAACCGTATCGGCTATTACGGAAAAGCTGTAATTTGTGCTTATCTCGCCGATTACGCCGCTTGCCATTGTCCTTGCGTCTGCGGTGCAGGTTATCTCCGATCCGAAAACGCTGTTTGTTATGCTTATTGTGACGGGTAATGAGGAAGAGCTTACATTTTCGCCTACTCTGCCCATCATACTTCCCACAAAGGAATATTTGTTGTTGCTGTTGCTGCCCGAAAGAGTGATTTCCTCCGAAAGATTTACATTATCGGCGGAAAAAGCCCCTGCCATGTGTATAGCGGAAAATGCGCCTATATTGTTATGGTCGTTTGTACCTATTACCTTCACGGTGATTTTTCCGTTTACGGCAATATTGCTGAAGGAAGCTCCGTTACCTGTTTTTGAAATAAGGCTGTTGTATTTGTGGCGGTAGATAATGCCGCAGCCTGCTTCTACCGGAACAGCAAGCACCGATTCGCTTAAACGATAGCCGTAAGCCTCGCCTATTGCAAGAGTAATGGTGCAGTTTTCGCCTGTAAGACTTCCCGTGAAATAAACCTGCTTATTATTCTGCACCTTGACTGTTACGCCGTCATCTCTGGTAAGACCTGTTAATCCCGTGCCCGTAAGGTCAAAATTGCCCGACAGCTTTATAGCCGAGCCCAGCAGCACAGCGCATGACGAGCCGCTGTCAAAGAGCAGAGTTCCCATATTGCTGCCGTAATTCAGCTGCATATTAAGTGCCAGCGCCCCGAAGCCCGACAGTCCCGACACGTTTGCAACGTCAACCGACTTAACCTTAACGGTATGTTCGGTTTCATTTACATCAAGCACGCTGCTTTCCGTAAAGTTTGTGCCGTTAAAGCGCACAACCTGGCCCCAGTTGCCTATATCGTCCACCTCGACAGCAGTTCCTCTTATGAAAATCCAGCCGTCCTTTGCGTAAATAAGGGCGTTTTCTCTTGTGCCGACTATCTGTCCGCCGCCCTTTGAGCCGTCGTAAACCGCCTCCGTACCGCCAAGGTTGGTTTTGCCGCTGAAGCGCAGTACGCCGCTGTTCATTTTGCCCACAGCTCCGCCGCCGATAAACTGACCGTTTGTGTTTACGGTAACGTTTACAGCGTCAATAAAGGCTGTTTCGCTGTATCCCGCAAGACCGCCGAACACATTGTTCAGATTATCCTTGCAGTACGAAGCGTTTACGGTAATTCCCGAAAGCTTTACATAGGAATCGTCGCTGATTACGCCGATAATACCGCCGTAATAGCCTGCCTTTGCCGCTCTGCTGACGGTTACCGTAATTCCGCTTATTTCAAGGCTGCGGCTTGTAAGGTCGGAGGAGTATTTTCCGATAATGCCGCCGTAGTCCTTATTGCTTCTTTCGTCCGCTGTTCTTGAAAGAGTAACCGAGCTTGTATCGTCAACCGAAACAATGCCGCCGTTATTTTCAAGCACACCGAAAATACCGCCCGAATATGCGCCGTTGGCGGTACAGGTTATGTCGTAGCCCGAAATTTCAAGTATAGGCAGAGTGCTGCCGTAGTAGCCGAAAACGCCGCCCGAGCCGCTTCCGCCGTTTACCGCAGTATTTACCTTGCCGTTGATGAATACCTGTCCGTTTTCGGAATAGCCTGCAATTCCGCCTGCATACTTTGCTGCGGAAATTGTGCCGTTTGTTTTAAAGCCGCCGTTTATGGGAGCGGCATTGAACATCATCTGCGAAGAGCCGATAGTTAATTTCGGAGCGGCGGAAAAACGTTCACTGCCCTGCTGCCCATCGCTGTCAATGGACAAGCCAAGGGTCATTGCATCATCAATAGCGATATCAGCCTCCGAATGGCTTACTGTAAGCACAGAGCCCGGGTTCATTTTTCCCACAAGACCGCCTGCATTGCCGCTTGAGGAGGTAACGTCAAAGCCTGTGCAGCTGCCGCTTACGCTTACTGTAAGCACCGAGCTTGCCTCCATTGTTCCGCAGGCAAGACCGATGTCGCCGCTGCCGCTTACAGCAGCAAAAACTCCGCCTGAAGTTACTGCATTGTTGTAAATTGTAAGGTCAGCCATTGCCCCCTT
>CAMDZU010000002.1 GCA_945910715.1 uncultured Clostridia bacterium | reverse complement strand
GTGCGCTGTTATACGGAAAATCCGCAGGTGGATCTGCCCCTTAAGCCAAACGGCAAGCTTGATGTTTCGGGCTATGTGGGCAGGGACGGATTTCTTGGCGTTGTAAAGGATTTAGGGCTTAAAGAGCCTTACGCAACCCAGATTCCCATTGTTTCGGGAGAAATTGCAGAGGATATAACGAGCTATTATGCTGTTAGTGAGCAGATTCCCACTGTCTGCGCCCTTGGGGTACTGGTTGACCGTGACTGGACGGTAAAGTCCGCAGGAGGCTATATTATCCAGCTTGTTCCTCCCGTAAACGAAAAGGCAATAGACATTATCGAAAAGAATATTGCACAAATGCAGAGCGTAACTCAGTTGATAGAGTCGGGACTTACAAGCGAGCAGATTGCGTTAATGGGTCTTGAGGGACTGGGCGGCGAAGTGCTTGACAGCTGGGAAGTAAGCTACAAGTGCAGATGCAGCCGTGAACGCACCGAGGAAATGCTTATTAGTCTTGGAAAAGCCGAGCTTGAAAAATTAGCGGCGGAGGACGAAAAAACCGAGGTTTGCTGTCATTTCTGCGACAAAAAGTATTATTTTACCCGTGATGAGATTTTAAAGTTAGCTGAAAACAGCAAGTGATACAAACGCTGCCCCCGAGTTAATAACTCGGGGCTTTGTTATGTCCGTTTTTGTATATTCACAGCTTTTTTTCTGATAATAATGAAAACAACATTCAATCGGAAAGGAAAAACTATGAAATACAGAAAGCTTATTCCCGTTATTCTTGGGGCGGCAATGCTCTGCGGCTGTGAACCAAACGTTCCCGATACAACAACAGACGTTTCCTACACCTCCACGCAAAATCCCGGCAACGGAACTGATGAAAGCTTGTCCCCAAGCCAGTCCGACCACATTGACGATACGGAGAACAGCACCGAAAACGGCACTGCCGCTCCTGAAATAAGCGGTGATCCGGGGGAAATTGTGCAGGTAAATTCCCTAAGCTTTGAGGAAATGGACAGACTGGACAATACCAAAATCGGCTGGGGTCTTGGCAAGGAGAAAAATACCGACGGACAGCCCCTTGACGCTGTAAACGCAAACACAAAGTACGGCGGCTACGACGCCTTGTTTCTGGGTAATTCGGGAGAGAAGAAGATTTACCTCACCTTTGACGAGGGCTACGAAAACGGAAAAACCGCAGAAATTCTTGATATTCTCAAGGAAAAGAACGTTAAGGCAGCCTTTTTTGTCACCTACGATTACTGCAAATCCTCTCCTGAACTTGTACAGCGAATGATTGACGAGGGGCATACCGTGGGAAATCATTCCTACACTCACCCATCATTTCCCGACTGCTCCCTTAAAGAAGTACTTGACGAAATAAAAATGCTTCACGATTATGTTTCGGAAAATTTCGGCTATGAAATGACCCTGTTCCGTTTCCCGAAGGGAGAATTTTCGGAGCGCAGCCTTGCGGCGGTGCAGAGTATGGGATACAAAAGCGTGTTCTGGAGCTTTGCCTATGCAGACTGGGATACCACAAACCAGCCATCTTATGGGGAAGCATACGAAAAAATAACCTCCTCCGTTCACCCCGACGCCATATATCTGCTCCATGCGGTTTCGGAAACAAATGCCTCCTGCTTGGCTGATGTTATAGATTATTGGACTTCTGAGGGATATATTTTGGCGGAAATTTCGTAAAATTAGCCTTGTTTTTACTGTCGATAAATGTTATAATAAAGTAAAATCGGTGTAAAATCAATGTAAAACGGAGTACGCATGAGTATTATAAACATAATTTCGGCATTTGGAGGTCTTGCCCTGTTCCTGTACGGAATGTCCATGCTGGGAACGGGACTTGAAAAGGTTTCGGGCGGTCTGCTCGAGGCTGTACTTAAAAAGCTGACCAGCAATATTTTCTTGGGAGTTCTTTTCGGTGCGGTGGTAACAGCTGCAATCCAGTCCTCGGGCGCAACTACGGTTATTGTAATCGGTCTTGTAAACGCAGGACTGCTTAAGCTTCGGGGCGCAATCGGCATTATCATGGGCGCAAATATCGGCACAACCATTACGGCTCAGATTTTAAGGCTTACCGACCTTGAGGGAAACGCAGACGCAGGACTGATTTTACAGCTTCTCAAGCCCTCCTGTCTGTCGGCGGTAGCAGCGATTGTGGGTCTGCTTATTTTCCTTACCGCAAAGAAAAGTAAGCGCAAGACTGTCGGCGAGATTTTAATGGGCTTCAGTATTCTGTTCACGGGAATGCTTACAATGGAAGGCTCAATCAAGCCTCTTGCGGAAATGCCCGAGGTTTCACAGATATTCACAAGCCTTGAAAACCCGTTCCTCGGCGTAATCGCAGGTGCGGTTTTAACGGCGCTTTTGCAGTCCTCCTCTGTTTCCGTGGGTATTCTGCAGGCATTGTCAACCACAGGCGTTATCACCTTCTCCTCTGCATTCCCCATTATTATGGGTCAGAACATCGGCGCTTGTATTACAACACTTATTGCAAGTATCGGCGCAAACAAAAACGCAAAGCGTGCCGCAATGATTCACCTTTACTTCAACGTAATCGGCACGGTGCTTTACCTTGCGGTTGTTTATATTATTGTGGGAATACTCACAGGCTCGGGCGCAGCAGAGGGAGTTGGCAGCGACATTATGAGCTTCTGGAACAGTACAGTTGATAAGGGCATTATTGCCAACTTCCACGCTATATTCAACATTTCCGTAACAATTCTGTTTATTCCTTTTGCGTGGCTCCTTGAAAAGCTGGCGCTTATTACAATACGTGATAAAAAGGACGACAAGAACCACGAGCTTGACACGGAAAATCTTCTTGACGAGCGTTTCCTTTCAACTCCCGCAATCGCTCTTGCGCAGGCGGAAAAGACCCTGCTTACAATGGCGAAATATGCTCAGTACAACTTCCGTGAAACACAAAAGCTGTTTGCTAAGTTTGATTCCAAGGCGGTTGACCGCATAAAGGAATATGAAAACACAATAGACCTGCTGGACGACCGCATAAACAACTACCTTGTGCAGATGTCCAACTATTCACTTACCGCTGCAGAAAACCGCACCCAGACCTTCCTGCTGCACCTTACGGCTGAATTTGAGCGTATTGGCGACTATGCGTACAACCTTATGGAATGTGCGGATACCCTTAACGATAAGGGGGTTAAATTCTCCGAGGCGGCAATGCACGAAATAACCACCCTTTACGGTGCGGTTGACGAAAGCATTGAAATGGCAATTACCGCCGCAACCTACAAGGACAACAACGTTTCCAAGCGCATTGAGTCCCTTGAAGAGGTAATCGACGTGCTTGAGGAAACCATAAAGGCTCGTCATATCCAGCGTTTCAAGTCGGGACAATGCGGCGTTGACGCAGGTATTGCCCTTGTGGATTCGCTTACAAACCTTGAACGTATCGGTGACCACTGTGCAAATGTTGCCGCATATATTATTGCTGAAAACAATCCGCAGATCGAGATGAAGTATCATACATATCTCGAGCAGCTTCACATCAGCGACAGCGAGGACTTTGCGGAAGCAGCGGAGGTATTCTCCAAGAAATACAGACTTTGATAGTTGTTTAAACTTGAAATCCCATGCGAACTGCGTGGGATTTTTATTTTACGGATAATACAAGGCAATTGGCTGTAATTCGACATAATTCGACATAAAAACCGCCTAAAATAACAATAATTTATAATTCGACAAAATATGACATTATTCTCGTTGAATCTTCCGCTTGCTAATGATATACTTTAGCAAAACACTTGGAGGTCTGACGGTGGATAAGCTTTTTGACAACAGAACAACATACGCCCAAAGGCTGACAAGACATCTGCTTGATTCGGCAAAAATCACGGGCAGCTATGCCGGACGCTTCAACAATGAGCGTTACGGCTATTTCTGCGGTGTTATACATGATGTGGACAAGTTTGCGGAGGAATACAGAGCCTGCGTACAGAAAGGCGGCAATAGCCTCGCTTATTCAGAGAGTGCAGCTGTTTGCAATAAGCTTGGGTCGGGCGGCAGGCTAATCGCCTACTGTGTTGCAGGTCTCGAAAAGGGGCTTATGAATTACAGCGGCGAGTCCTTATCCTCTGAAAATACTCTTTGCGGAGTTCTCGATCAATCCGAGGGAAACAGGCAATTCCCGAAGGAAATTGAGGAGCGTATAAAGCTGCCGATTCTTCCCGTTGTTATTCCATTTATGGAGGGAGGTTTTTCCTATTCCTTTTTTGTGAGAATGATTTTCTCCTGCCTCCTTGAAAGCGAAATCTGCGGCAGGTGTATTCCCTGTAATGCTCCCGACTATTCGGCTTGGCTTGGAAAAATACAGGGGGTTGCGGAGAGCAGCCCTAACGGCGAGCAGATAAGGGCGGCTGTAAAAGCAGGAAGCTGTGACGAGAGCATTATGTCGGTTTCAATGCCCAAAAATCAGCGAATAATTCCCCTTGCTTTTGCGGCTTCCCACGGGGAAAGAAACGGTCTTGACCGTATTATTTATGTGGTTTCCGAGCAGTCAATGCCCGAAATTGCCGCAAGGGAAATCGGCGAAATAACAGGCGGCGCAGAGTATTTCACGGCTCATTGCAGTGCTTCAAAGGGCAGCTTCAGCCATAACTTTTCGGGACAGGCTATTGTTACAACTCACCGGCATTTTTTCAACTCCTGCTTTTCGGCAGAGAAAAACTATTGCCGAAAGCTGCACAATCTTGCAGGCAGCGTTATTGTTTTTGAGGATTTGTGGCAATATGACAGGGGAAAGCTTCTGCCGTATGTCAGCGTTATAATCGAGCTTGTGCGCAACTGCAACAGTAGCGTGCTCCTTGCAAATTCGGCGCAGAGCGGCTGGATGAGGGTTTTTCCTGCCGTTGAGCCTGTTGATAGGAAAAAGCTGCCTAAGCCTGCCGAGAAAAAATATTCCCTTGCCTTTGAGGATTATTTTACGGCAACGGAGAGAGCTGAGGCAGATGTGCTTGTGCTTTACAATGACCTTGACAAGGCGATTGAATTTTTTGACGCTGCGGAAAACGCATACTTTTTGTCCGAATATATGTGCCCGGCTCACAGAGAAAAGGTTTTTGAGCAGATAAAAACGCCCTCCGAAAGCAAAAAGATTGTTTTTGCACGAAAGGCGGTAGGTGAATTTTCGGAAATAGTCTGCCTTGACAATGATCTTGATTTGTTTTTAGAGGCGGAAAGCGGCTGCGCTGACAGCGGAAGAATTAACGTATGTGGCGGCAATGAAAGCGAATATACAGCCGAGGAAATAAAGCTTGCCATTGATAAGAGGTATTCCGACAGAGAAGCCCTTGATAAATACAAAATAGGCTCCTGCTTCAAGGACTGCGGTCTTTCCTTCGAGAAACCGAACGAAAGCTTCAGATTTCAGTTTCAAACAGTAAGCCGACTTGCCACGGAAAGCACGGTTCCGCTTATTATTCCGTTTGAACAGGAAATCGACATCAAGAGTGTTGCTTCAGACTCAGAGCTGCAGAAGTACATAATCAACATTCCCCTTTCGGCTTACGAGGGGCTTTTGCGGGAGGAAAGCGTAATGCCCATAAACGGCAGGGGAGGCATACTTACCGACAAAAGCCTTTACCGCAGTAAAACAGGCTTCATTCTCAGGAAGTGAGAACGTTGCTCCAGAAATTAGTCTTGTATTTGTTCAGCTGTCGGTCTAAGGATTTGAAGCCGTGAAGCAATTTTTCGCCGAATGCGTAAAATTCGGGAGAGTGATTATGCACAAAAAGGTGGGTAACCTCGTGGGCGGCAACGTATTCGATAAGCTCAGACGGCAGTCCGCAGAGAGCGAGATTAAGCATAATCTCGTGCTTTGCTCCGTTGCAATGTCCCCATTTGCTTTTAAGATTTTTCAGCACAAGGGAGTAAGGCGGTCCGTTGTATCCGCTTTTCTTCATATATTTTTCAACAAGCGCTTTCAGGTAGGGTCTGCTTTCATCTATTGCGTATTCCGCAATAAAATGAGCGTAATCCACCTTTTCGGGATTGAGAGAGTATATGTTGAAGCAGCCGTTTTCTATCCTATACTCCTCCTCAAAAGAGGAAAGAGCTTGCAGTATGAGTCTTTTGCCCCATAAATTCAGTGTGCAGCCCTCTTTTGGCTCAAGGAACAGCGTTTCACTGCTTTTTTGGTAAAATTCCTTGCTTGTTTTTACTATCCATTCCGCTTTGGAAAGAATGAACTTTTCAATTCTGTCTAAACTGACGGAAGTGCTTGCAGATACGCAAACACTTCCGTTTTCCTTTATTTTTATTCTGATATTCTTCATTCCCTTGCGGCGGGTGAGAGTATAAACAATAATGCCGTAATCAGAGTTTAGAATAGCCATAAGCGTTGATAAGGGCGTCGATTTTCTGTTTTTCCCTGCACATAGTGCATTCGCTTGGAGAATGGGTCTGGTAATCGGGAATATCGTTGGTTGTAAAGATGGACTTTACGGGGATTCCCTCGGCGGAGTCAATTGCGCTGAACAATGCTGCAATTCCAACAAGATTGCCGTTGTAGTACTTGAGGCACTCAACGCAGCGGTTGATTGTCCAGCCTGTTGAAGCAGAGGAAATAAGCAGAAGAACGTGCTTGTTCCAGATTTTGCCCTGGCTGTCGTCCCTGAAAATCATCTGATTGTTGGAGTTAAGCTCGGGAGTGATAACGAAAATGTCGTTTCCGTTGTTAAGGGAGTGTGTATTGCCGTCGGAAAGCTGTTCCGCTAAAAATGCGCCCAGCATCTGTGTTCCCTCAAGGCAGATAATTGTGTCAACAGGGGTGTTGATGTATTCAGCGGCAAGCTCCTTGGCGGTATCTCTTGCCATTTTGAAATTACGCTTAATGCCGTTTAAGTCAACGTAGTAGTTTACATGGGAGTGGTTGGTTGCAAAATGTCCCGGAATAACTCCGATTTTGATGTGCTTGTTATTTTTTGAGCGAAGCTCCTGCATGCGTCTTTCCATAAGTAAGCCCTCCGAATAGTTTGCGCAATCCTTAATGATATTGCTATAAGCATTATATCACATAACAACAAATAATGCAATAAAAATCACGCAATTTTGTGCAGAATTGCTTACAGAAAATAACAAAAAACTCCACGATAATTTACCGTGGAGTTTAATTGCTGTATTTCTTCCGATTAAGAAAGAATTGAGTGCTCGTCGTTTACGTCGAACAGGTGGATCTTGTTAGGATCAAGAGCCAGCTTAACAACGTCCTGAGGTCTTGCTGTGCAGCGTGGAGATACACGAGCTGTAAGCGGAATGCCCTCGCATGTGAGGTAGAGGTATGTTTCAGCACCCATCATTTCTGTTACGTCAACAGTTGCTTCGATAACGCCTGTTGTAGCAGCGGAAATGAACATTTCTTCGTCGTGAATGTTTTCGGGACGGATACCGAGAACAACTTCCTTGTCAACATAGTACTTGAGAGCGTCAACGTCAGCCTTTGCGCTTGGGAGCTCAACATAGAACTTTCTGCCGCGTGTTGTCTTTGTATCTTCGGAACCGAATTCGATTGTGTACTTGCCGTTTAACATGATGAGCTTAGCGTTGATGAAGTTCATCTGAGGTGAACCCATGAAGCCTGCTACGAACTTGTTAACAGGGTTTTCGTAAAGGTTGATAGGAGAGTCAATCTGCTGAATGTAACCATCCTTCATAACAACGATTCTGTCGCCCATTGTCATAGCTTCGATCTGGTCATGTGTTACGTAGATGAATGTTGTACCTAACTTCTTGTGAAGCTTGGATAACTCAGTTCTCATCTGTGCACGCAGCTTAGCGTCAAGGTTTGACAGAGGCTCGTCAAGTAAGAATACCTGAGGATCACGTACGATAGCACGTCCTACAGCTACACGCTGACGCTGACCGCCTGATAAAGCCTTTGGCTTTCTGTCAAGCAGGTGAGCAATGTCAAGAATCTTAGCTGCTTCATCAACCAGCTTCTTGATTTCATCCTTCGGAACCTTTCTCAGCTTTAAGCCGAACGCCATGTTCTCGAATACTGTCATGTGCGGATACAGAGCGTAGTTCTGGAATACCATTGCGATATCTCTATCCTTAGGAGCAACGTCGTTAACCAGTCTGTCGCCGATGAATAATTCACCTTCTGAGATTTCCTCAAGACCGGCGATCATACGCAGAGTTGTTGACTTACCGCAGCCTGATGGTCCAACAAGGATGATGAATTCCTTATCCTTGATGTTCATTGTGAAGTCAGATACAGCTGTTACGCCGCCCGGATAACGCTTGTAAATGCCTCTGAGAGATAAACTTGCCATTATATATGCCTCCTGAAAATTATTTTTGTAGTTTACTCATATATAATAACAGAATTTACTCAAAAATGGTAGTACCTAATTCACTAAAAATAATTTTAAAGCTTTATATAAAATGACTAAGCATAACAAAAGGAGTGGGAAAAGCCCCTTTTTTTATTGTGATTTTCAACAAAAAACAGGTGAAAATTACTTCAAAGTGGCTTGCTAATCGGATTTTTTGGTAAATGTGCTTATTATCAACAGGTCAATTTTGTTGAATGTTTAACATATATATTGAATAGTAACTGAAAGGCGGTAACATAAATGTACAAAAGTACTAATTTCAACAGGTTTTATCTGGTTGTGGGGGCAATCGGAGCGGTAATTATTACCCTGCTTTTAAAGGCGGCGTTCACAAGAGCGGACGCAGAGGCTGCTTCCGTGGATTATGGCGGAGTGGCGGAATTTCTTGCAGGCTACGGCTGGGAGGCGGATACGGAAAATGCCGAGGTGAAAAATGTGCAGATTCCCTCAAAATTCAGCGAGGTGTATGAGGAATACAACAGCTTGCAGAAATCACAGGGCTACGACCTGTCAAAATACAGGACGGACTATGTGAAGGAGTACACCTTTCCTATTACAAATTACACCGACAGCAGCGGAAATATTGTGGAAAATGTATATGCGCACGTTCTGATAAGCGGAAACAAGGTTATCGGCGGCGATATTTGCTGTACGGAGCTTGACGGTTTTATGCACGGATTTGCAGGATAAACTTGCAATTTTCCTAAAAAAGATATATACTATAAAGGTACAAATGCATTAAGCGCATCAAGGAAGTAAAAAATGAACAGAAAAAGCATAATGATGTTCTTTATGGCGGCGGTTTTTCTGGGAACAACCGTTTTTGCTGTGCTTTCATCGGCGGAGGATTATTCCTATCAGTCCGAAACTGCTCACGTCAATACCATAAGAACTTCATACAATGAGGAATATTACACGATTTTCAAAACCGACAGGGACACAATTTTTGCCGACGGGGTTTACAAGGACGACGCTGTAACGGATTTTCAGGTGACCCAGTGCAGCACTTATGCCACGAAAATGACCCTTGAAGCAGGGGAGGGCGGAAAGTATCACGCAGAATTTACCGCCGTGCCCCGTCAGAAAAATGCGCTGATAAAAATAATACTTCAGTCGGGCACAACTCTGAGCTATCGCGTTGAGTATAACGACAGCGGCTGGTTTTTCTGCGACAACGGTCTTGGGGAGCAGCTTATGGAAAAGCTGAAAAAGCCAACGGAAATAACCAACGTTGCCAATGCTTATTATGTTAGCGAAGCTGCCGACCCCGATGAAATCGAAAGCACGCTGGAGCTTGTAACAGCAACCGCTGACGAAATATGCAAGGACGCTCAAAATGATTATCAAAAGGCAAGACTTATTGCAAAATGGGTGGCGGAAAATATCTACTATGACTTAGACGCAAGAGAAAACGGAGTTTCCGTCGGCACCATTGCCATTGCCAACGTTATGAGGGACAAAAGGACGGTTTGCGGCGGCTTTGCCAATCTTTACTGCGCTATGCTGGAAAGTCAGGGCATAAGGGCAGTCAACATAAAGGGCGGCGTTACCTCGTCGGATATTCCCTATGGGGAGCTTGCCGAGGGTCCCGAAAACCACGAGTTTACCGCTTTTTACTATGATGATGAGCAGCGTTGGGTGATTGTGGATTCCTGCTGGGACACCTCAAATATCTATCAAAAAAGCGAATATATAAAGGGTGCGCAGGACGAACAGTATTTTGATATTACACCTCTTGCCCTGTCCCTTAATCACAGGGGAGATAAGGTTGAGCAAAGGCATTACTTTGATTCCCTCGTTTTTCTTGAGGAGTATCAGAGTACAGCTGCCTATGAAACAACGGCTGAAACTCAGGTAACCCCCGAGGAAACAGAAGTAACAGACAGCACCGGCAAAGAGGAAAAGCAGGAAGAAGTCGCTGTTCCCGAAAATAAGGGAGAGGACAATCCCACTGTACTGTATATAGTAATAGGTATTATTTCGGTTGGAATTATCGCTACGGTGATTTTCATAATAAACTTAAAAAGAAAGGAATAACAACAATGGTAGTAATTGAATTTGAAAACGGAAAGCAGATAAAGCTGGAGCTTTATCCCGAAAAGGCGCCGATCACGGTTGAAAACTTTGAAAAGCTGGTTAAGGCAGGCTTTTATGACGGTCTGACCTTTCACAGAGTCATAAGCGGCTTTATGATTCAGGGCGGCGACCCTCTGGGCAACGGCACAGGCGGTCCTAAGGAAAAAATCAAGGGAGAATTCAAGGCAAACGGCTGGGATAAGAACGACATCAGGCATGAGCGTGGAGTAATCTCTATGGCGAGAGCAATGGACCCTAACTCCGCAGGCTCACAGTTCTTCATTATGCACAAGGACGCTCCCCACCTTGACGGACAGTATGCGGCTTTCGGCAAGGTAATCGAGGGTATTGAGGCAGTTGACGAAATCGCTTCTGTTGAAACAGACTGGAACGATAAGCCCACAACTCCCGTTGTAATGAAAAGGGTTTACATTGCAGAATAAATGGAAATAAAGAGTTTTGATTATCTGCCCGAGGACGCAAGGAAAATCAGGGTGGCTGTTTTCGTGGAGGAGCAGGGCTTTGAGGTTGAATTTGACGAAACGGACGAAAAAGCCGTTCACCTTGTTGGCTATGAAAAGAGCAAGCCTGCCGCCGTATGCAGATTTTTCTACGACGAGCCGCACAAGTCCTATATGATAGGCAGGATTGCAGTGGTAAAGGAAATGCGGGGAAAGGGCTTCGGCGAGCAGATGGTTGCGGAGGCTGAAAGACTTATTGCCGCAATGGGAGGCAATAAGGTTTCCCTGTCGGCGCAGGTAAGAGTATCGCCCTTTTATGAAAAGCTTGGCTATGAGAAAAGCGGCGGGGAGTATCTTGATGAATACTGTCCCCATGTGCTTATGACAAAAAGGCTTTGATAAGAGCTCAATCCGCAGAGAATAGGGAAAACCTCTTCCGACAGTCGTTTCGGAAGAGGTTTTGCTGATTTTGCGGATTGTTTGATAAAATTTGCAGGAAAGTGAGAAAAGGTTAATTTGAACGGAATTGAATACAGAGTAATGGAAGACAGCGATATTGACTCGGTTTTATCGTTCCGGCAAAACATTGACGGAGTGCATTTGCACAGCAACGGAGAAGAAACCTATGACGCTATTTCCGTTTATTTTACGAGAAATCTTAAGCTTTGTAGCGGTATGCGGCTCTGAAATAGCAGGCGCAGTTATGTGCGGTCATGACGGAAGAAGAGGCTTCTTAATCATTTGGGAGTAAGCCCCCGATACCGCCGCAAGGGTATTGCTAAACAGCTTCTGTCCAATGTGGAGAAGGGGCTGACGAAGGTGGGCATTAAAAAGGAAGCGTTGTTCGTTTTGTGGACAATACATCTGCGCAGGAATTTTACAAGCATTTGGGCCGGAATGAAGAAACAATTGTAAGGGTGTATATAAAGGTAATTTAGTCCATTGAAATTCCGAAAGGAACAGCGTCCTGATATGTTTCTGCCAACTTATTCCGAAAGGCTGCAGCGTCTGACTGCGTCCCTTACCTTAAGCACAAAAGCAGGCGAAACCGACAGCTCGTCAATGCCCATTCGCAGGAAGGCTTCCGTAAGCTCTGTGTCCGCAGCAAGCTCGCCGCATATTCCAATCCATGCGCCGTTTGCGTGAGCGTTCTTTGCTGACATTTCAATAAGGCGGAGTATAGCCTCGTGATGTGGGTCAACAAACTGCTCGATTGCGGAATTCTGCCTGGTCGCAGGCAAGGGTGTATTGAGTGAGGTCGTTTGTTCCTACGCTGAAAAAGTCCACCATAGTCGCAAGTCTGTCGCTTATTATTGCCGCCGCAGGAGTTTCTATCATAATTCCCAGCTCAACCTTGTCGGAATATTCAATGCCGTCTGCTTTCAGCTCCGACTTCACCTGCTCGCATAAATCCAGTGCCTGCTGCACTTCGCAAACGCTTGTAATCATAGGGAACATTATGCCGAGATTGCCGTATGCTGAAGCACGGTATAATGCACGGAGCTGAGTTTTGAATATTTCGGGTCTTGAAAGGCAAATGCGGATAGCACGATAGCCAAGAGCAGGGTTTTCTTCTTTCGACAGGTTGAAATAGTCAACCTGCTTGTCAGCTCCTATATCGAGAGTGCGGATAATAACCTTTTTTCCTGCCATGCTCTCAAGTACCTTTTTGTATGCGGCGAACTGCTGCTGCTCTGATGGATAATCTTCGCTTTCGAGATAGAGAAACTCGCTTCGGAAAAGTCCTATTCCGCCTGCGTCGTTGGCAAGCACAGCCCCGATATTATCAACGCTTCCGATATTGGCGTAAATGTTGATTTTATGTCCGTCAAGGGTGATATTCTCCTTGCCCTTAAGCTCCTGCAGCAGCCGTTTTTTCTCCTCGTCCTCGGTGCGCTTTGCTTCAAGACGGGTTTTTGTTTCCTCGTCGGGGTCGAGGAATATTTCTCCCGTATAGCCGTCAACCGCTGCAAATTCTCCGTTTCTGACAGAGCTTAAAAGCTCCTCTCCCACGCCGATTATTGCAGGAATGTTCATGTTTCTTGCAAGTATGGCGGTGTGGGAATTTGACGAGCCGTAAGCGGTAACAAAGGCAAGCACCTTGTCCTTGTCCAGCTGCACCGTTTCGCTGGGAGCAAGGTCGTCTGCACAGATAATTACCTTTTCATCGGAAACCGACTCCTTGCCGTCCTCCTCCGAGAGGCAGCTTATTATACGGTTGGAAATGTCCTTTACGTCAGCGGAACGAGCCTGCATATATGCGTCGTCCATTGATGAGAACATTGCTGCAAAACTGTCCGCAGTTATTGCAACAGCATATTCTGCGTTGACAGACTGAGTTTCAATAATGCTGGAGATTGAGTCGTTGTAGTCCTCGTCCTCAATCATCATCATGTGAATCTCAAATATCTGAGCGTTAGCTTCGCCAACCTCCCTGAGAGCCTTGTTGTATATCTCCTAAAGCTGTTCGGTTGCTTTTTTCTTTGCGGCTGACAGCCTTTCTTTTTCGGCTTCAATATCGTCAATGTGCGTTCTTTTTACAGCCGCTTCCTTTCTTGTAAAAACAGAGATTCGTCCAAGGGCTATCGCTCCGTAAACTCCCTTGCCCTTTAATGTTGTCATAGTAAACGCCTCCATTTAAAATTGGTGCGGCAGTTCTGCCGCCATTATCTGCATAACAGCCTTTGCCTTTATTTCCTTGCCGTTTGCCATCATTATAATTTCGCAGTCAGGGTGCTTCTTGGCAGCCTTTGCGATAAGTCCTGCGGGACGCATGTGCATTCCCTCTGCGTTTACTACTGTTACAACCTTAGATAAACGGCAGCGTCACCGCATACAATTCGGTTAATCAGCTCCTCGGGAATCTTTATTCCGTTGGAAACCTTTGTGCGGATTACCTTTTTGCCGTCAAAGCGAGCCATTTCCACGCTCTTGTCAGCGGCAACGATAATACCGTCACAAGCGGCTATTTCCTCGTCTGTCAGGATGTTCTTAGCGCCGCCGGAGCCGTTGGTTTCAACCTTGATGGAGATTCCAAGTTTTTTTCCTGCCTTTTCAAGAGCCTCGGCAGCCATATATGTATGGGCAATTCCTGTAGGACAAGCGGTTACGGCAAGAACCTTATAGCCCTCTGCCGACTTTATTTCCGCTTTTGGCTCATCGGGATATTTTTCCTTTTCCATATCGTCTATTACCTTAAGGAATTCGTTCTTGTCCTTTGCGTTCAGGAGCTTCGCCCTGAAATCCTCGTCCATAAGGATAGTCATCAGCCTTGAAAGCACCTCAAGGTGAACGTCGCCGTCATTTGGGGCAGCAATCATAAACAGAAGATTTGAGGGCTCGTCGTCAAGAGCCTCATAATCAACTCCCTCAGGAACGGTCATTGCCGCAAAGGAAGGAGCTTTGACTGCCTCGCTTTTGGCATGGGGTATTGCAATTCCCTCGCCCACAGCGGTCGAGCCCTTTTCCTCACGGGCGAGAATACCTTTTTTTGTATTCGTCCTTGTCGGCGATATTTCCGCCATTTACCTGAAGCTCCACAAGCATATCAATAGCTTCGTTCTTGGATTTCGGAGCTCCGCCGAGCAGTATGCTTTCCTTGTTAAGCAGTTCTGTGATTCGCATAAGTGTTCCTCCTTTGATTTATTTTCCTGTTCAGAGCGTTTTTACAAGCTCTGCTATTTCTTCCTTTGTAGCAAGTCCGTCTGAAAATGCAGTTGCGCCGCCTGCGGCTGTTCCCAGCTTCAGGGCATATTCGTAATTGCCGTTTATTATTCCTGCCGTAAAGCCTGCAACCATTGAATCGCCTGCGCCTACGGAGTTTTTCACCGTTCCCTTGCATACTCCGCAGCGGTGAGTTTTTCCGTATTCGTCTATAAGCATTGCGCCGTCCCCTGCCATGGAGATAAGCACATTTACTGCGCCCATTTCCTGAAGCTTCCTTGCATACAGCTCTATTTCCTCGTCCGTATTAAGCTCAACTCCGAACATTTCACCAAGCTCGTGGTTGTTGGGCTTTATCAGAAAGGGCTTGTATTTAAGCACGTTTAAAAGCAGGTCCTTTGTAGCGTCAACTATTACTCTGATTTTTTTGCCTGAAAGCCGTTCAAGTATCCGCTCGTAAATATCGGACGGAAGGGAGGAGGGAATACTTCCCGCAAGAACAAGCGTGTCGCCGTCGGAAAGCTTGTCCAGCTTTTCAAAAAGCGCCCATATTGCCTTATCGTCAATATGGGGACCCTGGCCGTTCAGCTCCGTTTCCTCCGAGGCTTTGATTTTTACATTTATTCTGGAATTGCCTTTGTCAAGTCTTACAAAATCCGTATCAATTCCCATATCTGCAAGTCCTTTTTCAATAGCCTCGCCCGTAAAGCCTGCAACAAATCCGAGAGCCTTTGACTTTATACCCAGCTCCTGCAGCACGATAGATACGTTAATGCCCTTGCCGCCAAAATACAGCTCCTCTCCCTCAGAACGATTAGTTGCGCCAAGCTTCATTTCCCCTATGCGGACAACATAATCTATTGCAGGGTTGAATGTAACCGTATAAACCATTTCACAAAACCTCCTTGATATTTGCCTTTGCAAGGTATTTCTTGTCCTCAAGCTTGTCGGTGATTATTTTAGCTTGTCCCGGCTGTGCGAAGGTTACTGACGCTATCTGACCGAATTTGGAGTGATCTGCAAGAACATACACTCTCTGACTGTTCTGCACCACCGCTGATTTAACGCTTGCCTCGTTTCTGTCAGGGGTCGAAATGCCTGCCGATAAGGAAATGCCGTTTGCGCCAAGGAAGCTTTTGGTGAAGTTATAGTCCTTGATGCTGTTCACACATTCTGCGCCGACAATAGCCTCTGTGGTAAGCTTTATTTCCCCTGCGGGAATATACACCTTAAAGCCTCTCTGCGCCAGTTTTTTTGCGTGGAGAAAGGCGCTTGTCACAAAGGTAACGTTCTTGTCGGGCAGAAAATCTATCATCTTTTCCGTGGTAGTTCCTGCGTCGATAAAGACGAAATCTCCATCCTCCACCAGCGAAGCGGCATATCTTGCTATGGCTGCCTTTTCCTCTGTGAACATTTTTGACTTGGATTCCACGTCGTGCTCCACAAGATTAAAGGATCGGTCGTCGGTGGATATTGCGCCGCCGTGCACCTTTTTTACCAGTCCCTTTTCATCAAGGGCTGTAAGGTCACGGCGCACGGTTGATTCCGAAGCACCAAGCATTTCGCAGAGCTCGGTGAGCGTTACGCTTTTCTTCAGCTTCACCTGCTCTAATATTATTGAGTATCGTTCTTCAGTAAGCATTTTTATCACCTTCCATAATAACATAAAGAACGTTTCTGAATGATTATGATTGTTTCTGATGTTATAATACCATAATGCTTATGGGCTGTCAACAAAAATCAGTCAAAATCTTTCATAAACGTTCGATTTCGTATAAATGAATAATTATTCGCTTGAAGGTTTGTGGGTTTTCACTATAAGCTTAAAACAAGCGGGAAAGCAGAATAATATCGTCGGCTGAACAAGCAGAGAAGCGTATTTCCAAGCGATACAGCACTTTTGA
>CAMDZU010000001.1 GCA_945910715.1 uncultured Clostridia bacterium | reverse complement strand
ATCTGACGAAAAATCTGACGGCGCAATCCTACGACAATAATTATGCGGTATTGCCCTAATTCCTGATCTCCTTATAGACAAGGTCTATAAGGGGAGCCGTCTGAAAGGCGGCAAGTCAAAACCTATGGTTTTGTCGGAATTAGTATAAGGGCTGATTTTCCGTCAATAATAACGTTGAATAACTGCGAAAGGAAATGCTTATGTCAACGATTATTATTACCGAGGAAAATTTCGATAAAGAAGTAAACTGTTCCGAAATTCCTGTCCTTGTGGATTTCTGGGCAAGCTGGTGCAAGCCCTGCCGTACAATTGCGCCCGTTCTGGAAACAGTCAGCGACGAGCTGAAAAACAGGGTAAAGGTGGGCAAAATCAACGTAAACGACGAACCTGACCTTGCGGAAAAGTACCGCATCAAATCCGTTCCCACCATGCTTTTGTTCAGAAACGGGGAAGTGACGGACACATTTATGGGAGAGTACAACAAGGATCAGATATTGAAGGTGCTTGGTTAAAAAGCCCTTTCAGGTCGGGCTCACAGACAATTTAAGCTCCTCTGTTACATAAACAGAGGAGCTCATTTTTCTATATACAGCAGAATCTTGCGCCGCCGCAGCAATTGCAGCACATTGCCGCAAGGCATATTTTCGAGCAAAGTCCGCTGTCAACGGACGTGGTGTTTCCGTAGCCGAAATTGCCCTGCATTCCCGTGTACCATTGTCCGTTGTTCTGCAAGGAATAAAGCAGCTGTTGGTACTGCTGGTTGTTTGGCTCACGCTTTACCGCCTCGTTTGCGTGGTCAAGAGCGGTTACATTGTTGCCAAGATTCATATTGGCAATGGCGCTGAAATAATACCACATTGCCGTACGCTCCTTTATTCCCTCAAGGACGTTGAGCGCCTCTCGGTTTCTGCCTGCCCTGATGTAGTTTGCCGCCGCCTGCATGTGGGTGGTGTATTCGTCTGTGCCGCTGCCCGAATATGAGCCGCCGCCGCTGTAACCGCCGTAGCCGCCTGCCTGAGGTCCCTCGGTGCGCTCCTTCATAATCTGATGATAAGCCGCCTGTACCTCCTTGAATTTCTCCTCCGCCGCCTTTGCGTCGGGAGAGCCTACATTTGCGTCGGGGTGGTATTTTCTGCTTAAATTGCGGTATGCCTTTTTGATTTCTGCGTCGGTTGCATTGGGAGATATGCCAAGTATGCTGTACGGATTCATTTTTCCTCTTTCCCTTTCTGCTTTTTTGCGTTAATCAGCTCGTACTTGCACCATACGCCCGAATAAAGGATATTCCTCAGTATATTCGTGTTTTCAACAATAGGAAGCTGCTCGAAAGCCTTTGAACATTCGGACATCATCATTGTAAGTATTTCCTTACACCTTTGCTCATAATCATCTCTTTCGCCAAGGCTTTTAAGTGGATTGTACCTGCCGTTTTTAAGGTCATCCTCTCTGTCCTCGTAGGCGTCCATTATATAAATGAACTTGCCAAGGAAAAAGCCCAGTCTGTAAAGCAAATCCGTCCATTCGTCCTTGTTCGGAGTGAGAATTTCCCCCATTGCCATTCCCCACAGGTTTGCAGGTCCGTCAACAGTCTGGTCGTCCCTTTCCTCGCAAAGGTGTATTTTTTCAAGAGCCTCAAGAATCTTTTCCGTCTTTTCGGGGTATTTTTCTCTAAGCCGTTTAAAGCTGCCCTCAAGTATTTTCGACTGCACAAGGCGCTTGTACTTGTGTTCGTCCTGCCAGTCGTCACGGCATTTGTAATAGGTCAGCAGTATGTTCATATCCGCCGAATATGTGCTGTACTTGCTTACGGTTTCAACGTGCTTATGCACAGGGTGAACAATACATCTGCACACCTTTCGGGTGGTTTCGGGCTCATACAGCGAGGTCAGCAGTATTGCCCCGAAGGTCATATCAAAGCTGAGGGTTGCCTGACCTTTCAGCCCGTAACATTCCTTAAGCTGTCTGCAAAGCCCGCAGTAATAGGAGCGGTACAGGTCGTAGTCCTTGAACCTGATTTCGGGCTTGTTTATAACAATGTAGCCGAACATCAGCTTCTCTTTTTGAACTGGGTGTGACATTTGCTGCAGGTAATCATAATATTGCCCTTGCCTCTCGGAACTCGAAGCTTCTGCTTGCAGTTGGGGCAGCTGTAAATGTGGTGTGTTCTGCGCTGCTTCATATAGCCAAGCTGTCTTGTGAAAAAGCCCTTTATCTTGTTATACACTTTGAGGAAAGCCTGATTTTCCGCATAGCGTTTCTGCACATTTCTGCTGAACATACGGACGTAAGTAAGCACCACCAGCGCAAGACCCAATCCCGAAAGAATAAAGCCGTTTATTCCCAAAAACATTGATACAAAAATAAGTATAAACGCTATGATAAGCATAAAATTTGAAAGCTTATCCGAGCCGTATCTTCCCTGCATAAAGCGAATTATCTTTTCTCTCATAAATATGTCCTTCCTTAAGCGAAATGCCTTTTTTCTGTTAAGTTTACATTCAGTTGATATTGCACAAAATTCTGCAACCAAATCTGTATAATATTATACCAAAAAATCGCACAAGTTCAAGAGTATTCACACAATTTTCATCATATAAGCCTAATTTATTCATATTTCAAGGCAATTTTTTGCATTAGCCTGTTTTTGCCCTTAAAAAGTCATAACCCCTGACGTTTTCACGGCAGAGGCTATGGGGGATTGCTTTTATGTCAACGCTAAAATGTCAATCAGCAGCCAAGACCAAGCAGTCTGCAAACCATTGTCCAGAGCTTTGAACAATCAAAAGTGAAGTTGCACATAGTAATCTCCTTTCGTTTATTGTTCCAAAGGTTACAAAACGGTAACAGGAACAACTTAATTGTAACAAAACGGTTACAAAAAGTCAAGGCATAAATTATGGAAAAAATATTTTTTTAAGGAAACGTTTTCAACCCTTGCCTTTTAAATTCAGTTGATATATAATAAAAGTATTGCAATATATGTGCGGAAATTATTATTTCTGCTGCAATACAATGAGAAAGGAATAAGAAAGTATGAAATTCGGTTACTTCGATGACGAAAACCGCGAGTACGTCATCACCTCACCGCAGACTCCATATCCATGGATCAACTACCTCGGAACACAGGGCTTCTTCTCCCTCATTTCCAACACAGCAGGCGGATACAGCTTCTACAAGGACGCAAGACTCCGCAGAATTACACGTTATCGCTACAATAACGTTCCTGTCGATATGGGCGGACGTTATTTCTACATCAACGACAACGGCAATGTATGGAACCCCGGCTGGTCCCCTGTAAAAACTCAGCTTGACAGCTATGAATGCCGTCACGGTATGGGCTACACAATCATCAAGGGCTCTTCAAAGGGCGTAACAGCGCAGGTTACATTCTTTGTTCCCCAGGACTTCAACGGCGAAATTCAGAAGGTTACTATCACAAACGATACAGATGAGCACAAGTCAATCAAGCTGTTCAGCTTTGAGGAATGGTGCTTATGGGACGCGAACGACGATACAACCAACTTCCAGAGAAACTTCAATACAGGCGAGGTTGAAATCGAAGGCTCTACAATTTACCACAAGACTGAATACAAGGAGCGCCGTGACCACTATGCTTTCTATTCCGTAAACGCAAAGATTTACGGCTTCGACACCGACAGAGAAAGCTTCCTCGGCTTATATAACGGCTTTGACAAGCCAAAGTCGGTATTTGACGGCAGACCCTCCAACTCCGTTGCAGACGGCTGGTCGCCAATCGCTTCTCACTACATTGAGGTTGAGCTTGAGCCGGGCGAAAGCAAGGATTACATTTTCGTTCTCGGCTATGTTGAAAACAAGTTTGAAGAAAAGTTCGACGCCGACCTTACTCCCGACAGCAAGATAATCACTTCCGGCGGCAGAAAGCAGAATATTCTCAACAAGAAAAAGGCTCACGAAATGATCGCAATGTGCGATACAACCGAAAAGGTAGACAAACTGTTTGAGGAGCTTAAGGAGCACTGGAGCTCGCTTTTAGGTCAGTACTCGGTAAATTCTCCCGACGAAAAGCTGAACAGAATGGTAAACATCTGGAATCAGTATCAGTGTATGGTTACCTTCAATATGTCCCGCTCCGCTTCCTACTTTGAATCTGGTATCGGCAGAGGAATGGGCTTCCGTGACTCTAATCAGGACTTACTGGGCTTTGTACATCAGATTCCGTCCCGTGCAAGAGAGCGTCTTATTGACCTTGCAGCTACAATGCTGGAGGACGGCGGCGCATATCACCAGTATCAGCCCCTTACAAAGATGGGCAACCACGAGCTTGGCTCTAACTTCAACGACGACCCGCTGTGGATGATTCTTGCAGTTGCCGCTTACATCAAGGAAACAGGCGATGTTTCAATCTTAAGCGAAAAGGTACCTTACGAGAACAAGGAAGAGCTTGCAGACACAATGCTGGACCACATGAAGAGAGCCTTCAACCATGTATGCACAAAGATTGGTCCTCACGGCTTACCCCTTAGCGGGCGTGCAGACTGGAACGACTGTCTTAACCTTTCCTGCTTCTCCAACAAGCCGGGCGAATCATTCCAGACATATAACAACAAGGAAATGTTCAAGGAGCCGCCATATTACAGCATGAACGCTGAATCAGTAATGATTGCGGGTATGTTCGGCTTTATCGGACCTGAATACGCTGCAATGTGCAGACTTATGGGCGACGAGGCAGAGGCTGCAAGAGCTGACGCTGAGGTTGCAAAGATGAACGAGCTTACCTTAAAGTATGGCTTCGACGGTGAATGGTTCCTCCGTGCTTACGACCACAACGGCAATAAGGTTGGTTCACACGAATGTGAAGAGGGCAAGATCTTCATTGAACCACAGGGCTTCTGCGTACTGGCAGGTATCGGCAAGGAGGTAGGCGCTGACGTCAAGACAATGGACAGCGTTCACAAGTACCTTAACTCCGACCACGGTCTTGTACTTAACAACCCTGCATTCACACGCTATCACGTTGAGCTTGGCGAAATTTCCACATATCCGCCCGGATACAAGGAAAACGCAGGTATCTTCTGCCACAACAACGCATGGATTATGTGCGCTGAAGCAGCTATCGGCAGAGGCGACAACGCTTTTGAATACTACTCAAAGATTGCTCCTGCATTCAGAGAGGAAATTTCCGATTTACACCGCACAGAGCCTTATGTTTACGCACAGATGATTGCAGGCAAGGACGCAGGCAGACACGGCGAGGCTAAGAACTCCTGGCTTACAGGTACTGCGGCTTGGAACTTCGTAGCCGTTTCACAGTACATTCTCGGTGTTAAGCCTACATACGAGGGTCTGATGATTGATCCGTCAATTCCTCACGAATGGGACGGCTTCACAGTATCAAGACTTTACAGAGGCGCAAGATACAACATCACTGTTAAGAATCCTAACCACATCTGCAAGGGTGTTAAGAAGATGATCGTTGACGGCAAGGAAGTTGCAGGCAACGTTATCCCTGCTTACGCAAACGGCGAGCATACAGTTGAGGTTGAGCTCGGCTAAGAGGGCTGCGCCCTCGGGCTGTTCCGCCTTTTACAACGTTTAATCAGATTCAGAAGTTGCTAAACGGCGGGATTTATAGCTTGATGAGATTTGTGTTTTGGCAATAGCTTGTTTAATAACATCAATACCCCCACGGTTTTGACTGTGGGGGTAAAGTTTTGCTGCGCCCTGGGGCTGTCCCGCCTGTTATAGAGTTTTATGTGATTAAAAACTTGCTGAACGGCGGGGTGGAAAGCTTGGTAAATTATATATTAACAGCCCCCACAGTCTATATTGTGGGGGCTGTATGTGTATAGTAATTTACGATTTTATAAACTTCTTGTCCTTGTCAGGTATCCCCGATTGGTCCGAAACGTACCTTTCAACCTTCATTGTCAGACCGTATTTTTCTCTGAGCCTGATAATCTCTCCCATCATTTCTGATGCGTGATGATGGTCAATAGCCTGCTGATTCGTCCAGCTGTCAATCAGAAGCACCGTTTCCTTATCGTCCATAGGAAAAAAATACTCATATCTTATATTCCCCTTTTCAGCACGGATATTCTCAACAACTCCGCTTGAAACCATTTCCTCAGCGAATCTTACTGCATTTCCGTTTTTTCCTGTGTAATAGATGTTCACAGTTATTGCCACTTGATTACCTCCCGATATAGAAAAACCGCCTCCGAACAATCCGTCAAAGGCGGCTTTATATTGTTTAGTCAAGGAAATCAACAGGATTATGCCTTATTGCACCCTCTCTTACCTCAAAGTGCAGATGGTTGCCGTATGCGACGCCTGTCTGACCGACCGCCGCAATGCACTGACCCTGCGTTACGGTATCGCCTACCGACACATACAGCGAACTGCAATGAGCGTAAAGGGTTTGAAGTCCGTTATCGTGCTGAATCGTTATCGAGTAGCCGTAGCCGTAGTTATTGCCCGACTGGATTACACGTCCGCTTGCGCCTGCGTAAATTGCCGTACCGTATGGCGCAGCAATATCAATGCCCTTGTGGTTGTAATAGCCGCCGTCCCACATTGTGTATTCGCTGATGTAGCCGCCGTCCACAGGCCATATAAACTTTCCGTAGGAGGCTGTGGCGGTGGAATAGCTTCCTGCGGGAGTTGGCTTTGTTCCCTCTGCAACCTGCTTTGAAACAGGCTCGCTGACTGTTCTTGTGGTAAGAATTTTTCTGCTTGTTTCAGCGCCGTTTACATAGGTTACCTTTGCGGTAACATGATTTACACCATAAACGCCCTCTCTTGTAACCTGATATGTGCCCACATAAAGAGAGCTGTCGTCGTAATATTCCGTTTCGTATGCAACGTCAACGTCGTATTCCTCGGTTTTTGTGATGCTTACCGACAGATAGGGCTCGTCAACGTTCATTTTAATCTGATCGCCAACGTGCAGGTCGTTTTCCGTAAAGCCGGGGTTAAGCGCTTCGATTTCCGTCTGAGTAAGGTCCAGCTTGTCGCCGATAAGAGTGTGGCTGTCGCCGTATTCAACGGTATAGTATCTTGCAACCTTTCTGAAGCCCGAAATCATATCAAGGAAGTCGTTGACGTCGATAATACTTTCCGTAAGGTATAAGCCTGCGGTTTCATAGCTTATGTCGTCCACAAACTCAACCTCTTCGGTGGGATTGTCCGTGCGGTAAACGTCAAGGAGCTGCTCCAGCCTTTCCCTTATGGGCTGAACATCGGTAACAGCGCCGTAAAACTTATCGTTTATGTACAAGCCGTATGCGTAGTCAATGCTTACTCCCGAGTTTTGCAGGATTAAATCCGCAATCTGATACTTGTTGAGGGTTTCGCTGTAGCCTATTTTTTCAATGGAAAATTCGGGATTCGCCTCAATGCGTGTTCTGCTTCCGAGATAGTCGATACGTTCCTGCATAATCATTTCGGCGTCATCAAAAACCTGCTCGTTTTCGATATAGCCGAGGAATTTGCCGTTTACCGTAAGCTTAACGGCATAGTTAATTCCGTTTGCGTAGGTAACAAGGTTTACGAAGAACATTATGCTGATTATAGGCAGCAGCCAGTTGAAAACGGTAACCGCCGCTCCCCGTCTGCCGAAAACCATCTCCATAATATGCCGCAGGGCTGTTCCTATTGCGTGGATAACACCCTTTTCAGCCTTTTTCGCCTTGACCTCTCTTACTGCGCTGCCAACAGTGAAAATGATTACCATAAAGGGTCTTGCAAGGAATTTTCCCAGCTTTTTAAGCCCCTTAAACAGGGTTTTTCTGAAATTGTTTGTCACTCCCCACAAAAACTGTGCGAAGCGCTTTATCCCACTTCCGAGTTTTTTCAGCAGAAAAACGAAAATATAGCAAATATATTCCCCAAGACTGCCTATTTCCGCACAAAGCCTGTTCAAGCCTGCAATTATGGCAGGAGTGCGTTTTATTTCGTGGGATTGCAATGGCTCGGTTGAGCTTAACTGCTCGTCCTGAGTGTGCAATTCTGTCATTAGTTCAAAACCTTTCTGTAAATAGCTGATTTCTCCCAATCAAAGCCGTACAGCCGACGGCAATACGAATTATTTTTCTAAAAAGTTACAAATCGGTAACAACATTGTTATTATAGCAGAAAAGTTCCTTATTTTCAAGCAAAATGGCGGAAAATCGGAGCTTTATGTATAGAGTGACAAAACACATCAACTATTATAAGAGAGATTTGTGCATAATGCCAACAGATATTTTGCATTTTCCAAAAAAATCCGCATTGCGTAATAACAATGCGGATAAAATTCATATTTTGTGCTTGAATGACTGCTGCTCAATGCAGTCAATTGTGTATGCAAAATCGGGAAAATCCTTTTTTATTCTCAGTCTGCATTGCTGGCAGAAATCCTCGCAAAGCTTTATATCGTCGCGCATTTTCTGCTTTGCGCCCCAAAGATGAGTGAAATTGTCCTGCGGAACAAAAAGCCTGTCCTTGTCAAGAAGAGTTTCAACCCCCGTTTCGGTGGCTGCGGCAAGCATTCCCAGCAAACGCTGCTCCGCAAAAACCATATAGCAAAGGTAATCGTCGCAGGGTACAGCCGACTTCATGAAGGCAATTGACTGGCTTACATAATACTGCTTGAAGCTTTCGTCGGGGAAGTAGCAGAATGCCGTGTTGCAGGGCAGCACGCTCCAGTCAAGTCCCTGTGGGTAGGGGTAGTTGTTCATTATAAAATGCTCTTTTGGCGGATAAACGTGGGGCATAAGGTTTTCACGGTGAGCGCAGATTATTTTGTCGCCGAAAGAAAGCTTGTTCCACACGATAAAGTCCATATCAATTATTGCCACGGGGGCTTCAATTTCACGAAGCGCCAGCAGCTTGCCCGACGCCCAGAACATACGCTGATTTATTCCCTCGCATTTATCGTCGATCACCCTGAGAATACCGTTCCATACGCCCTCAAGACCCAGGCTTTCTATGTATTCAGCGCCCTTATTGTCTGTGGCAAGGTTAATTTCGCCGTTGTTTTTGCGCCATTGCAAGGCGGAAATAACCGTGTTGTACAGCTCAAAGCGGTCTGTTTTAAAATCTCCGCCGGGATTTTTTTCATAAAACGGGGCGGTTGAAAGAACGTGAATGGCTTTCATAAAACCACTCCTTTCCTGTTATGCTGATGTTTTTCTGATTATGGGCTTAAGCTTTCTTACTGCAAAGGCTGAAATAAGGGAGAAAACCAAGTCCCCCGGAATTGTCACAAGAAAGCCGTACAAAAACACGTTCCAAAGGCTCATTTCAGCCCCCAGATAAAAATTCTTGATAAAGTAAAGATAGGTGCAGCCAATAAGATAAATTGCGGCAATTCCTGCAAGGACAGCCAGCACATATGCCTTTACCGATCTGCCTCCAAGCCTTTCAAGGACAAATCCCGTCAGAAACGCTCCCACCGCAAAGCCGATTATATAGCCGAAGGTAGGCTGAAAAATATAGGCAGGTCCGCCGCCCTGTGTAAAAACGGGTATTCCCATCAAGCCTATTATCATATACAGCAGCGCCGACAAACCGCCCAGCTTTGAGCCGAGAAAAAGCCCGGCCATTGTGACGAACATTGTCTGCATTGTAAAGGGAATTACGGGAATGGGTATTTTTATAAATGCGCCCACCGCAATCAGGGCGGTAAAAAGTCCGCAAAGCACAATGTTTAGCGGACTGAAAAGTTTTTTTGAAGCCATTGTTTTCCTCAGATAAGATGTATTCCGTATCCGTATCTGTTAAGAGGATAGGTTGAAAGTACAAAAATTGTTTCCTTGTATTCTTCCTCGGTGAGCTGTGCTTTTGTAAAGGTGTATTGTCCGTCTGGAGCGGCTGCGAAAGAGCCTGTACTGAACGAGCCCATATTGAAGGAGCCAATACTGAAAGAGCCAATGCCGAAAGAGCCAAGGCTGAACGAGCCTATGCTGAAAGAGCCTATTTCAAATGAGCCTGTGCTGAAGGATCCTATTTCAAAAGAGCTGACAGGGAATGAGCCCATGGGGAAAGAGCTTTTCGTGTATTCATACTCGTATTCATAGGAATAGGACGTGGGGAAGGACGAAATGCCGTAAGTGCTGACCGCTTTTGGAAAGCTGTATGTAAAGGACCCGGTATAACGGGGCGCATAGTCAAGCGGACGAGTATCTTTAACACCGAATACCTTTTCAAGCTGAGCTTCCACATTGCCGTTAAGGTCAATTTTTTTCAGCTTCTGAGCGATGGTTTTTCCTCCGTTTTCTTCAAGCCATTTTATAAGAATGCCGCCAAGAAAATAGCCTTTAAGCGCAGGCAAATCGAAGTTCTTCTTTATTTCAGAGGCTTTAGAAATCTTGTTTCCGTTTAACCAAAGACAAAATTTCATTTCCCCACCGCCTTTCCTACTAATAAAAATACACAAATTACAGTTTTTGTATAATGTATTATACCACAAAATCCACAAAAAAGCAACAGAAATTCAAAATTTGTATAAATATACAAAAAATTTTACCTTAAACTTACAGGAGCGGGTCTTGAGCGGCGCTCGTTGATTGCAAAAACCTGCTCGGAAAGCTGTTTGCAAGCCATTGCTTTCTGTTCAAGGGCTGGGGATTTTGCACGGTAATTCGCCATATTGAACAAAAGCAGGCTTTTCAGCTCAACGGGGCTGAAATATGCAAGAGCCTCCGCAATATCTTCCTTTTCCGTACCGATTTCGTTGTCCTGATTTTCAATGAGAAAATCAATCATATCCATTTCCGAAGCCGTAAAGCCGAGCCTTTCCATAATTCTGTCAGCAAGCAGTCTTGAACGGGTAATATAGCCTTCAAAGGTTACAAAGCCCTTTGCTCCCTCTGCATAGCAATCGGGCTTGCCCATACCGTGAAACAGCAGTGCAAAGCGCATTGACGGGTCGGGGGTTGAAAAGCCAACAGCCTTGGCGGTATGAAGCCACAAATCGTACATCTGCTCCCTGCTGTGCTGGTCAAAGTCAAGCATTGGCTCAAGCTCGGGAATAAGGGTGAAGAAAAACCTTGGAATCTCCTCCATTACGTCTGCAATGCGCCTGCTGAGCAGCAGCTCGGAAAGCCTTTCCTTAAGGGTTTCGGGCTCCTTTTCGGGTATAATGTGGCAGTTGTTTTCGATAATTGCCTTTGCCTCCTCGGACAAGGCGTAATCCCCTGTGCCAAGATACCCAAGCCCACGGAACATTGTATCTCCCTTTGTTTCAAGGTCGGAGGGCTTTTCTCCGTAAACAACGGGCTTAATCAGCGGCGGACAGTTACGCAGGTCGTCGCAGCCGCCAAACGGGTCAACAAAGCCTCCGGCTGTGGAATAGGCAATAGCGTTCATTGTAAATTCACGCCTTGCAAGGTCCTTTATAACGTCGTCCGTGTAATAGTTTTCGCTGTCACGGTAGGTGGAAACCTGCACCGCCATTCCCTTGTGAAGAATAACCATTGTTCCCTTTTCGGGGTTGAATTTCTTATTGCGGAAGGGCTCGAAGATTACCCCCAGCCTTTCGGGACGGGCGCTTGTGATAATGTCATAGTCCTGCACATCAAATCCAAGCAGCAAATCCCTGACGCATTCTCCTGCAATATAGGGCTTGTAGCCATGCTCGGAAAGCATATCCATTATAAGCTGTACCTGTTTAGGTATTACAATCTCTTCCATATAAACCTCTACCTTTAGTATAATTTATATTTATATATACAATAAGTTTTCAATTAACCCAAAATATTGTTCATTTATTTTCAGAAAGTGAACAATTACTCCTCATTAAATCCCCAGCCGTCAATGCCGCTTCTTCTGAGCGCACCGAAAATCCGCACCTTAAAGCCCTTGTCCTTGCGCTCCATTTCCGCAAGCCATTCCTTTGTTTCCTGCCTTACTGTATGCTTATCCGCAGGGCATTTTGACTTTACAATCTCAAAGCCGTTCCGCCTGCAGCAGGCGGAAACCTGACTTTCGGGAGCAAAAACAAGAGGTCTGATTACAGTAATATCCTTTCGGGATAAATGGCTTTTCGGGGAAAAGCAGCCTATTCTTCCTTCCTTGAACAGATTCATTATGAAGGTTTCAACAGCGTCGTCGTTGTGATGCCCAAGAGCAAGCTTGTTGCAGCCGTATTCCTTTGCGGCGTCGTGCAATGCCCCTCTCCTCATTCTTGCACAAAGGGAACAGGGATTAGGCTCTTTCCGCACGTCAAAAACAATAGCGCCTATGTCCGTTTCAACAAGGTGATATTCCACTCCGAGCCTTTCGCAAAGCCGTTCCACTGCCGAATAATCGCCCTTTGTTCCCCCGAAGCGAGGGTCGAGGGTTATTGCAACAACGTCGAAAGTATAGCCCTCAAACCGCCTTAAACCTGCAAGTCCTGCAAGAAGAACAAGGCTGTCCTTGCCGCCCGAAACGCCGACTGCAATTCTGTCCCTGTCCTCAATGAGATTAAACTCGTTGCAGGCCTTTCTCATATAGCCAAGAATTTTCTGCATTTTTGCTCCTTTTGCTATACATCTTGTATAATCTTATATTGATATTTCCGATAGTAATGCACCGTATGGGGTACATACGGTGCAATTCTGTTTTATTAAATCAATCCTCGCCAAGCTTAAGCGCCTTGTTGATGTTGATTTTCTTTATAATGCTGCCTAAAATTGCAAAGCCGCCGCCAAGCATAAGCACGATAATTGTGTAAATCTTGATATAGTCGCTTGCGGAAGCGGAAACGTAGAACGGCGGAATCTGATCCACAACGTCATACATCATCTGGAACAGCGGTACGAACAGGTCGCTTGCCATTCCGCCTATTACAAAGGCAATGGCGATAGAAACTCCCGAAACAAGAATTTGCTCATAGCCGATTATTCCGATAATTTCTCTGAAGGTTACGCCCATTGCACGAAGAATACCGAATTGCAGCGTTCTGCTCTTGATTGACAGAATCCAGTAAATTAGGAAGCCGATAATGGTCATTATCATAATTATGATAAAGCCGAGAGTCAGCGCTCCGTTCATGCCTTGCAGCTGGGGCTCGTTCTTTTCCGCAATAAGCAGCTGGGACGAATCCTTCAGCCATTCCACAGGCATACGCTTTGCGGTAATGTCCGCATAAAGCTCCTCGCTTGTTGCGCCGTCAGCAAGCTTAAGCCATACCTCGTAAGGCTCCAGCTTTGTTTCGGTGTAGCAATAGCTGTAGTTCATAACCGCAAAGTCGGGGGTATCGTTAGGGTTAATTCCCGGCCAGTAGTCAACAATGGCAAGTACAGTTGCGCCTACTGTGTCATTGCCGCCCCAGCGGAGAGCAACCTCGTCCCCAAGCTCGATTTCGTACTTCTCCGCAAGAGAAGCCGAAACAAGCACGCCCGATTTGTAATCGGTAAGGGCGTTGCAGTAGTTGTACCAATGAACGGGCAGCAGGTCATTTCTGAACCAGGCAACCTGTGCAAAGCGGTCGGGTTGAATACCCATAAGCATTACGTCCTCGGTGGTTTTTCCGTCAAAGCTGAACTTCACCTTTTTGTTTTTCAGCACCTTTGTCGCCTGTTCAACTCCTGCAAGGCTTTCAAAACGTGAGAAATCCTTTTCGGTATATTCGGTGGTTGTCTGGTTTTCCTCGGTGCTGGAGGTTTCCGTCCAGTATTCGCTTAAAGTAATATCAGCGCCGTTGGAGTAATAAATTCTGTCGCTTTTGTTGTTGTTTATTGCTCTTGCGGTATTTGCCGAAAACAGTCCGAATGAGAAGGTAATAACAAGGAACAGCATAAGGAAGCGCTCCTTGCCGCCCTGCGAACGGGCAACAGTGGTTATTGCCATATACTGGGACGGAGTCCAGAAGGGCTTGCCAATAGTGTAAATCAGGCGGAGGAGATAGGGATAAAGCCTTATGAAAAGCAGTCCCACTCCCATTACAAAGGCGGTTGCAAATACGAAAATAAGCGGATCTATTTCGCCGTTTGTAACATAATCCGAGCTGCCGCTGTTCAGATGGTCGGTATATATAATAAGGAACACAACCGACGCAGCAATAAGAATAACATCCACAAAAAGCTTTTCCCAAAGGCTCATTTTTACAACCTTTGTCTTGCTTTGCTTGTACTGAACAATGGTAAGTTTTGAAGCGGGGATAATTGGAATCATTGTGGTAACAAAGAATATAACCACCGCAAGAAGTGCGTAAAGCACCGCCGTAATTGTTACCTTTGCGGCAATTCCCGTGCGGTTTACAAATTCAAGGAAGCCGTTGGAAACGCCAAGGAACTGGCATAAGAACAAGCCTATAAACGGAGCGACAATAAGGGTAATCAGACCAAGCGCTCCTGCTTCCATTGCGTAAATTGCAAAAATCTGCTTTGAGCTTGCGCCTCTTGATTTGAAAACGGCAATCTCATTCTTTTCCTGCTCAACGTTAAGCTGAGATACCATAAACAGGTAAAAGCCCAGCATTACCATTACGGGAATCTGCAATACCCACAAAATCTGAGTTAGCTTTGCGGCCCTTTCCTGATAGCTTACGAGAGTATCGTACATAGGCATTTCAAACTCATAGCCTGCTTCCTTGTAGCTTGCGAAATCATCGTCAAGGGCGGCTACAATAGAGGAAATGCTGTTCATATCAATGGACTGATAATTGAGCGCATAGCGTACAAAAATATGTGAAAGGGAAACTGTCCCCTGAGGCAGCATTTTGTCCTTAAAGCAGCCAAAATCGGTCATAACCGCATTGATATAGGGTGACATTGTTTCCGACCAGTAGGTGTCGTTGTCGGTAAGCTGCTCATAAACGCCCGTAATACGCACCTTTATGCGCTCCTTCGCCGTATCAACCGCAGTTACCTCATAATCGTTACCGTAAACAATGCCAAGGGATTTCATTGCAGGCTCGGAAATAATTACCTCGTAAGCTCCGTCTTCGGCAACACCGCCTTCGCAGAACATTCTGCCCTTTGTAATGGTGATGTGCTCTTCAAGACCCGTCATTGCTACCATTTTAAGACGGGTTGAGGTTGTACCGTCAATGTTGCCGCCTCGGATAAGGTAAAGCAGGTTGTCATAGACAATTGTCTTGCTGTTTTCGGGAGCAATGCCTGCTTTGCCTACCCTGTTTTCAACCGCCTTCGGTAATGTATCAATAAGCTCAAGCTGGGACTGAACGGTTGTTCCTGCTTTCATCGGCAGCTCGATTGCGTAAATTCCGGGGTATTCCCCTGTGGTTATCTGATATTCCTCCATATCCTTTATAAGCATACGCTGGAGGGAGGCGTCCATATAAATGGGGATGGTACTCATCATTCCAGCCGCCATAAGGAAGCCTATGAACAGGCACAGCACCATCCATTTCGTGCTGCGCATTTTTCTCAGAAGTATAGTAAACATCTGTTTCCTTTCGCTTACTTGACGACTACCTGGTCGCCCTCGTTAAGTCCGCTTGTAATTTCAATTTCGGTTGCATTGCTTATTCCCGTGGTTACGTCAACCTCTTTCTTTTCTCCGTCAACCAGTATCTGCACATAGGTGTGATTGTCGTCGCTTTTAACAAGATGCTTGGGGATTACAATGGCGTTTTCGGAAACGCTGTTTACCTTGGTAATATCGGAAAGGCTGCCTAAAAATGCAAAGGTGGGCTTTGTACTTCCTGTAAAATCGGCGTGAACGGTGTTTGTTACCTCGTCGCCCTCCGCCTTTTCCTCCTTGGGAGTACGGGTTATTTCAGCGTCGTAGCTGTCGTCTCCTATTGTTACCGTTACCTTGTCGCCAAGGGTATAGGCCTTTGTTTCGTTTACCGTTGCAACAACGTACAAATCGTCGGGATCAACTATCTTTACAAGTATTTTGTAGGGGTTAACCTCCGAGCCCGGGTTTACTCCGTCAACAAAGGAAACCTGTCCGCTTATGGGCGCAAAAATCTTTGAGCCGTCGTATTCAGCCTGATATTCCGCAAGGGTATTCTGCTCAATTTCAAGCTGCAATCTGTCTGCGGCAGAGCCTGAGCTGTTGTAGTTAAGCTGTGCAAGCTGAACACGCAGGCGCTGTATTTCAAGCTCGTATTCAAGCACCCCCGTGTTCATTTCCGCAAGGAGCTGTCCCTCCTCAACCATATCGCCGGGACGGACGTATATATTTTTCAGCTGGCCTGTGTAGTCGGTAAAATAGCACTCCACCTCTGTTTTTGAGGAAAGGTAGCCTGTAACTATGGTGGTGCTTGAAATCGTTTTCTTTTTTGCTGTGTATGTAGAGTAGGTTACGTCCTCCACCTTGATTGTAGGAGCGTCCAGCAGCTGTTCCTCAGCAGGGAAGAAGTAGCAGCCCGAAAAGCTTCCCATAACCATTGCAGCGGAAATAACAGCAGCGGCAGCCTTAAGCTTTTTCATAAATTTATTCCTTTCAAAAATACAATAGGCATATAGGATAATTTTATCACGTTTTAAGGAATTTTTCAACTACTTTTCAGATTTTTATTTATTTTTTTTAAGGCAATTGACAACAATCACCACTTCTGATATAATAGTCAAAAATCCGGCAGGAGGGTGCAAAAATGAATGTACTGATAATGAACTGCAGTCCCGTCAGAAACGGTGCAACTGCGGAAATAGCGTCAATTGTTTCTCATTGCCTTAAAGAAAAATACAAAGTCACAAGGGCATGTATCGACGATTATCATTTTGGCTTCTGCAAAGGGTGCAGAGCCTGTCACAGTACGGCAAAATGCATTCAGAGCGATGATTTTGACAAAGCAATCGGGCAATTTGAACAGGCTGACATAATTATAATGGTATCGCCCTCTTATTGGGCGGACGTTCCCGGGCAATTCAAAGCGTTTATTGACAGATGTACCCCTTGGTGCAACACCCATCAGCCTCATGCGTCACTAAGCAAGGGCAAAAAGGGTTACTCAATAGCCCTCCGCACAGGTCCCAATATGAAAGAGTGCGACAGGATAATTGAAACTGTCGAGCATTTCTACGGTCACATGGAAATTGAATGCTGCGGCAGTCTGGGACTGTGCTCCGTTGAATATAAGGAGGCGGTGGAACAAAGAAAAGATGAAATTATCCGTTTCTGCGAAAAAATATAACCTTTGACTTACGGGAAAACAGACAGCCCGGGAAGAAACTGCATCTTCTCGGGCTTGATTTTGTATTAACAGATGGAAAAATTACTTTTGGTTTTTGGATTTGTCTTTTTTCTCTTTCTTTGCGCCTTTTAGCTTGCTGTCCGCTTTCATTTTTATAACGGCTGTCACTCCTGCAACTCCGACAGCGGCAATTGCGGTAACGATAAGCGGCACAAAATTTGAAACCACGCCTGTCTGTGCATTTGAATCGGCAATTCCCGATTCCGCAAAAACAGAAACTGTGGAGCAAATAGCCGCCATAATGCCTGCCGCTCCTGCTGAAAGTGAATTAACAAGCTTTTTCATTTTTACCGCCTCGCAAATTTACTTTATTTTCGTGAAAAACACCTTGCTTTTATTATACACCTAAGAATTTCCTCTGTCAACAAATTAAGCTGAAAACCTTGTAAATTCAGCATTTTATTTTACTTTGCAGGTGGTTGAGCAGCTCGCCGAAGCGCTGGAAATGTACAATTTCCCTTTCACGGAGAAAACGTATAACATTGTTTACGTCGGGGTCGTCGGACAGCCGAAGAATGTTGTCATAGGTTGCTCGTGCTTTCTGCTCCGCCGCTAAATCCTCCATAATGTCTGCAATGGGGTCTGCCTTGCTCTGTATTGACGCTGCGTTCCACGGCACTCCCCCTGCGCTTGCAGGATAAACTGCGTTTGCGTGGTCAACGTAATATTCGCCTTTGCCGTACTTGTCAAAGCTTTTTGCTCCCTCGCCGCTTGTAAGCTGGGCAACAATGCTGCCTACCATTTCAAGATGGGAAAGCTCGTGTGTTCCTAGAGGTTATCAATAGACTTATGCTTCCTGCTCCTTTTTCGACG